>NZ_JAAGPE010000139.1:0-25375 GCF_017104605.1 Burkholderia sp. Ac-20384
CGCCGCGCCGGCCCGAATCGTGGCGCCGACGGCAGGCTCGCGCAGCCGGCTGCCGCCGCGCCCGATGCCGATGCCGATGACGCCGCGAGCGACGCAGCAGGTGCGGCCGGCGCGAAGCGCAAGAAGAAGCCGGCTGCCGACAAACCGGTGAAGACCGTCGACAAGCTCGCGAAGCTCGGCCTCACGCGCTCGATCGATCTCGTGCTGCATCTGCCGATGCGTTACGAGGACGAAACCACGCTCACGCCGATCGGCGAGTTGCTGCCGGGCGGCATCGCGCAAGCCGAAGGCGTCGTGTTCGACAACGAGGTCGCTTACCGGCCGCGCCGCCAGCTGGTCGTGAAGATCCAGGACGACGACGGCGAGCACCTCGTGCTGCGCTTCCTGAATTTCTACGGCTCGCAGGTCAAGCAGATGGCCGTCGGCCAGCGCCTGCGCGTGCGCGGCGACGTGCGCGGCGGTTTCTTCGGGATGGAGATGGTGCATCCGGCGGTGCGCGTCGTCGAAGCCGATGCGCCGCTGCCGCAGGTGCTCACGCCCGTCTATCCGAGCACGGCCGGCGTGTCGCAGGCCTATCTGCGCAAGGCGATCGAGAACGCGGTCGAGCGCACGCCGCTGCCGGAGCTGCTGCCGCCCGAGATCCAGCGTGACTACCTGAAGCCGCTCGACGTGCCGACGCTCGAGCAGGCGGTGCGCATCCTGCACCACCCGCGTGTCGATTCCGACGAAGCCGCGCTGATGGACGGTTCGCATCCGGCGTGGACGCGCATCAAGTTCGAGGAACTGCTCGCGCAGCAGCTGTCGCTCAAGCGCGCACACGAGGAGCGCCGCACGCGTGCGGCACCTGCGATGCCGCGCCGCACCGCGACCGATGCCGATTCACTGACGACGCGGCTCTATGGTGCGCTGCCGTTCACGCTGACAGGCGCGCAGGCGAGGGTCGTCGACGAAATCGCAAATGACCTCACGCTCGCGCACCCGATGCAGCGCCTGCTGCAGGGCGACGTCGGCAGCGGCAAGACGGTTGTCGCAGCGCTGGCCGCCACGCAGGCGATCGACGCCGGCTACCAGGCTGCACTGATGGCGCCCACCGAAATCCTCGCGGAACAGCACGCGCGCAAGCTGCGCGCGTGGCTCGAGCCGCTCGGCGTCACGGTCGCGTGGCTTGCGGGCAGCCTGAAGGCGAAGGAGAAGCGCGCGGCGATCGAGGCGGCCGCGCTCGGCACCGCGCAGCTCGTGATCGGCACGCACGCGATCATCCAGGACACGGTCGAATTCGCGCGGCTCGGCCTCGTGATCGTCGACGAGCAGCACCGCTTCGGCGTCGAGCAGCGGCTCGCGCTGCGTGCGAAGGCCGCGAATGCAGCCAACGGCGCGCGCGACTTCCAGCCGCACCAGCTGATGATGTCGGCCACGCCGATTCCGCGCACGCTCGCGATGACGTATTACGCCGATCTCGAAGTCTCGACGATCGACGAGTTGCCGCCGGGCCGCACGCCCGTGCTGACACGCCTCGTCGGCGATGCGCGGCGCGAGGAGGTGATTGCCCGCGTGCGCGAGGCCGCGCTGACCGGGCGCCAGGTGTACTGGGTGTGCCCGCTGATCGAGGAGAGCGAGACGCTGCAGTTGCAGACGGCCGTCGAAACCTACGAGACGCTGGCCACCGCGCTCCCGGAGCTGAAGGTCGGGCTGGTGCACGGCCGGCTGTCGCCGGCCGACAAGGCGGCCGTGATGGAAGCGTTCACGCGCAACGACGTGCAGCTGCTCGTCGCGACGACCGTGATCGAGGTCGGCGTCGACGTGCCGAACGCGTCGCTGATGGTGATCGAGCACGCGGAGCGTTTCGGCCTCGCGCAGCTGCACCAGTTGCGCGGCCGGGTCGGGCGCGGCACCGCGGCGTCGGTGTGCGTGCTGCTGTACACGGGGCCGCTGTCGCTGACCGGCCGCGAGCGGCTGAAGACGATGCGCGAGACGACCGACGGCTTCGAGATCGCACGGCGCGACCTCGAGATCCGCGGCCCCGGCGAATTCCTCGGCGCCCGCCAGTCGGGCGCGGCGATGCTGCGCTTCGCGAACCTCGAGACCGACGGCTGGCTGATCGATCCGGCCCGCGACGCCGCGACGCGGCTGATTGCCGCGTATCCCGAGATCGTCACGCAGCATCTCGCACGCTGGCTCGGCGCGCGGGAGCAGTATCTGAAGGCCTGATCCGCGGGTCGGGGCCGGATTTAAAACCGCCGTTTGAAGCATTCCGATGCAGAGAAACTTGGCGAACCGGTGTCACAGGGTGTATAAATTAAACCTATCGCTTGTATATCTCTGATTGACCCACAATGACGCTGACTGAATTGAAATACATCGTCGCGGTCGCGCGCGAACGGCATTTCGGCCGCGCGGCCGAAGCATGCTTCGTGAGCCAGCCGACGCTGTCGGTGGCGATCAAGAAGCTCGAAGACGAGCTCAACGTGCAGATTTTCGAACGCGGCGCGAGCGAAGTGAGCGTGACGCCGATCGGTGATCAGATCGTCACGCAGGCGCAGCGCGTGCTCGAGCAGACCTTCGCGATCAAGGAGATCGCGAAGCAGGGCAAGGATCCGCTGGTCGGCCCGTTCCGCCTTGGCGTGATCTACACGATCGGGCCCTATCTGCTGCCGACGCTCGTCAAGCAGATGATCCAGCGCGTCCCGCAGATGCCGCTGATGCTGCAGGAAAACTACACGCTGAAGCTGCTCGAACTGCTGAAGCAGGGCGAGATCGACGCCGCGATCATGGCGCTGCCGTTTCCGGAAACCGGCCTGATGGTGCGCCCGCTGTACGACGAACCGTTCGTCGTTGCGTTGCCCGCCGGCCATCCGTGGGAGAAGCGCGAGGAAATCGACGCCGAGGATCTCAAGCAGGAAACCATGCTGCTGCTCGGCAACGGCCACTGCTTCCGCGATCACGTGCTCGGCGTGTGCCCGGAGCTGATGCGCTTCTCGCAGACCGCCGACGGCATCCAGAAGACCTTCGAGGGCTCGTCGCTCGAGACGATTCGCCACATGGTTGCAAGCGGCGTCGGCATCACCGTGCTGCCGCGCATGTCGGTCGCCGAGGTCGGCCCGCGCGCGAACGGCCCCGACGCCGAACTCCTGTCGTACGTGCCGTTCAACGAGCCGGTGCCCGACCGCCGCGTGGTGCTCGTGTGGCGCAAGAGCTTCACGCGGATGCCCGCGATCGACGCGATCAGCGACGCGATTGCCGCGTGCGAACTGCCGGGCGTCGCGAAGCTCGACATGCCGGCGACGATGAACTGAGCCCGCAGCAGCATGCGCGTGTGGCAGCACGATGGACGGGGTCTTGCGACCCCGTTTATTTTTCTCTATCGCATAGATGAAATTAATCAAATTCAAATAAACGATAGTCGAATATAGAATCTTCTACATGGATCGGCGTCGTGTCGACGACGGGTCAGCATGTTGAATGCAAGCGCCAAAGGAGGATGTCATGATGCGGTCGGTATTGCAGCACGCGCAGCGGAACATCCCGTCGCGCGACGCGGTCGTACATCGCGCCAGGGCGGCGGTTCGCAGCCTGCGTCCGATTGCGTTCGCGTACCTGGCGGACCGTGTGTATGGTGGCTGAACGCCGCCGCGCGCCGGTTCAGTGTTCCCCCGATTCACCTGCCGTCAAGCCATGAGGGAGCATCGCATGTCTGAAAGCTGGAATACCGCCCGCAGCGCCGGCACGACGCCTGCCGGCAGCCGGTTCCCCGAGCGCCCCGCCTGCGGCACATCGCAGCGGGCGCGCACGCCACAGGTCTCGCACGACATCCCGTAGTACGACAGGAGGACCAACCTGTTCCGTTTCCCATCCCCGCAATGACACTCCACCCACCGCACCCGGCATGCCGCCGGAGCGAACGAGTGGAGTCATACGAGCAAGCCAAGGAGAAATCGCATGTCGAACGAAACGAAGTGCCCGTTCAACCACACCGCTGGTGGCGGCACGACGAACAAGGACTGGTGGCCGAATCAGCTTAACCTGAACATCCTGCACCGGCATTCGGCGCTGTCCGATCCGATGGACAAGGATTTCGACTACGCCGAAGCGTTCAAGAAGCTGGACCTTGCGGCGGTGAAGAAGGACCTGCACGCGCTGATGACGGCGTCGCAGGACTGGTGGCCGGCCGACTTCGGCCACTACGGCGGCCTGTTCGTCCGCATGGCCTGGCACAGCGCCGGCACGTACCGCACGGCCGACGGCCGCGGCGGCGCGGGCGGCGGGCAGCAGCGCTTCGCGCCGCTCAACAGCTGGCCGGACAACGTAAGCCTCGACAAGGCGCGCCGGCTGCTGTGGCCGATCAAGCAGAAGTACGGCCGCAACATCTCGTGGGCCGACCTGCTGATCCTGACCGGCAACGTCGCGCTCGAATCGATGGGCTTCAAGACTTTCGGCTATGCCGGCGGCCGCGTCGATACGTGGGAACCGGACGACGTGTACTGGGGCTCGGAAAAGATCTGGCTGGAACTGAGCGGTGGCCCGAACAGCCGCTACTCGGGCAAGCGCGATCTCGAAAGCCCGCTCGCCGCGGTGCAGATGGGCCTCATCTACGTGAATCCGGAAGGCCCGGACGGCAACCCTGACCCGGTCGCCGCCGCGCATGACATCCGCGAGACGTTCGCGCGCATGGCGATGAACGACGAAGAGACGGTCGCGCTGATCGCGGGCGGCCACACGTTCGGCAAGACGCACGGCGCCGGTCCGGCCTCGAACGTCGGCGCCGAGCCGGAAGCCGCGGGTCTCGAAGAGCAGGGGCTTGGCTGGAAGAGCACGTTCGGCACGGGCAAGGGCAAGGATGCCATCACGAGCGGCCTCGAAGTCACGTGGACGTCGACGCCGACGCAGTGGAGCAACGACTTCTTCAAGCACCTGTTCAGCTACGAATGGGAGCTCACGAAGAGCCCGGCCGGCGCGCACCAGTGGGTCGCGAAGGACGCCGGCGACGTGATTCCGGACGCATTCGACGCATCGAAGAAGCATCGCCCGACGATGCTGACGACCGACCTGTCGCTGCGTTTCGATCCGGCCTACGAGAAGATTTCGCGCCGCTTCTACGAGAACCCGGCCGAGTTCGCCGACGCGTTCGCACGTGCCTGGTTCAAGCTCACGCACCGCGACATGGGCCCGCGTGCCCGCTATCTGGGCCCGGACGTGCCGGCCGAGCATCTGCTGTGGCAGGACCCGATTCCGGCCGTCGACCACAAGCTGATCGACGACGCCGACGTCGCGGCGCTGAAAGCGAAGGTGCTCGCATCGGGCCTGTCGGTGTCGCAGCTCGTGTCGACCGCATGGGCGTCGGCTGCGACGTTCCGCGGTTCGGACAAGCGCGGTGGCGCGAACGGTGCGCGTATCCGCCTGGCGCCGCAGAAGGACTGGGAAGTGAACCGTCCGGCTGAACTGGCGAAGGTGCTCGCAACGCTCGAAGGCGTGCAGAAGGCGTTCAACGACGCGCAGACGGGCGGCAAGAAGGTGTCGCTCGCCGACCTGATCGTGCTGGCCGGTGCGGCCGGCGTCGAGCAGGCAGCGAAGAACGCGGGCGTCGCGGTGACGGTGCCGTTCGCACCGGGCCGTGCGGATGCAACGCAGGAAGAGACCGATATCGAAGCGATGGCCGTGCTCGAGCCGGTCGCGGATGGTTTCCGCAACTTCCTGAAGCACGCGTACCAGACGCCGGCCGAGGCGCTGCTGGTCGACAAGGCGCAACTGCTGACGCTGACCGCGCCCGAGATGACGGCGCTCGTCGGTGGCCTGCGCGTGCTGGGTGCGAACGCCGGCGATGCGAAGCAGGGCGTGTTCACCGACCGTCCGGAAGCGCTGACGAACGACTTCTTCGTGAACCTGCTGGATATGGGCACGGAATGGAAGCCGGTGTCGGCCGCGAACGACGTGTTCGAAGGGCGCGATCGTGCGACGGGCCAGGTCAAGTGGACGGGCTCGCGCGTCGACCTGATCTTCGGCTCGCATGCGCAGCTGCGTGCGCTGGCCGAGGTGTACGGCAGCGCGGATGCGAAGGAGAAGTTCGCGCACGACTTCGTCGCGGCCTGGAACAAGGTGATGAACCTCGACCGCTTCGACCTCGCGTAAGCATCGCCGTGCAGTAGGGCAGTGAGGCAGTAACGGGAAACGGCCGGTCGCCCGACCGGCCGTTTCTTCCAGACCCTGAGTTTCGTTGAAGGAGTGACGATCATGACGCAAATGATGCTGAACATGCGCGCCGTACTGGCGTCGCCGGCCGAGATCGCGCGGTACGTAGTCGGATTCGCGATCGTCATCGGCGGTGCGGCCGAACTGGCGTCGCAGGCGGTGCACGCAATCGCGGCTGCCTGAGCGCGGCGTTTCACGCGCCACGTATCGTGGCGAGCCGTGCGTGCGGGTAGTGCGGTAACTGCGGTATCTGTAGGCAGGTAGTCCGATTCGCTTTCATTGCCCTGGCTCATTGAATAAGGAGTCCGGAACATGTCCGTGAAGACTCACGCGGCCCGGATCAATATCGGCATCAGTGACAAGGCCCGCAAGAACATCGCGGAAGGCTGGCCGAAGCCTGCGCATGCCGACTCCGGCCCTGATTGATCCACACGCATCGGGCCGCGCCCACACCGATCCGCCAGACGGATCCGCGCGTGTGTCGGCTCTGTCCCTTGATTGGTGCGATTCGCGGCTCGGCCAGGTGCGGCGGGCGCTGGCAGCGCGCCGGCGTTCGGCTGCTACCGCCCGCGAGCCGCGCCCACATGACGCGAAGCACCGCTCGGCTCTAAAATGCCGGGGTTATCTTCCCGGTGCTTTGCCATGCTTGCCCGCTTTCCCCTGTATCTGCGGCTCGTCCGGATGGACAAGCCGATCGGCAGCCTGCTGCTGCTGTGGCCGACGCTCAACGCGCTGTGGATTGCGTCCGACGGCCACCCGCGCTGGCCGCTGCTCGTGATCTTCTCGCTCGGCACGCTGCTGATGCGTTCGGCCGGCTGCGCGATGAACGATTACGCCGACCGCGATTTCGACCGCCACGTGAAGCGCACGGCCGACCGGCCGCTGACGTCGGGCAAGATTCGCGCGTGGGAAGCCATCGCGATCGCGGTCGGGCTCGCATTCATCTCGTTCCTGCTGATCCTGCCGCTCAACACGCTGACGAAGCAGCTGTCCGTCGTCGCGCTGTTCGTCGCGGGCTCGTATCCGTTCATGAAGCGCTTCTTCGCGATTCCGCAGGCGTATCTCGGCATCGCGTTCGGCTTCGGCATCCCGATGGCGTTCGCGGCCGTGCAGGACACGGTACCGACGATCGCGTGGGTGATGCTGATCGCGAACATTTTCTGGTCGGTCGCGTACGACACCGAATACGCGATGGTCGATCGCGACGACGACATCAAGATCGGCATCCGCACGTCCGCGCTGACGTTCGGCCGCTTCGACGTCGCGGCCGTCATGCTGTGCTATGCGGTGACGCTCGGTATCTACGTATGGATCGGCGTGACGCTCGGTTTCGGCCTCGCGTACTGGGCCGGCTGGGCGGCGGCGGTCGGCTGCGCGCTGTATCACTACACACTGATCAAGGACCGCGAGCGGATGCCGTGTTTCGCGGCATTCCGGCACAACAACTGGCTCGGTGGCGTGCTGTTCGCGGGGATTGCCGCGCATTACCTGCTGGCTGGGAGCTGAGCGTCCCGATCTGTCCGCCGGCGTCATGTCGTGCGGATCGCGGCAACAAAAAAGCGGCCTGGGCCGCTTTTTTGTTGGTCGAGCAAGGCAAAGGGGGCGGCCCGTGCGGCGCAACCGGGCCGGCACCGCCCCGGCGCGCTTACGCGCGGCCGAGCTCGTCGCCCATTTCCTTCGCGCGTGCCTCGGCTGCAAGCGCGCCGCGCACGATCGCATCCTTCACGCCTTGTGCGTCGAACGACGCGAGCGCGGCGGCTGTCGTGCCGCCCTTCGACGTCACGCGTTCGCGCAGCACGCTCGCTGGCTCGCCCGATTGCGCGGCGAGTTGCGCGGCGCCGGTGAACGTCGCGACCGCGAGCGCGCGCCCCTGTTCGTCGTTCATGCCGAGCTGGCGCGCGGCTTCCTGCAGCGCTTCGATGAAATAGAACACGTAGGCCGGGCCGCTGCCCGAGATCGCGGTGACCGCGTCGAGCTTCGACTCGTCGTCGAACCACACGATCTCGCCGACCGCGCCGAGCACGTTCGATGCGAGTTCGCGGCCCGCCGCGTCGACGCCCGGCAGCGCGGCGAGGCCCGTCACACCCATGCCGACGAGCGCGGGCGTGTTCGGCATCGTGCGCACGATGCGGTCGTAGCCGCCGAGCCAGCGCGCGAGGTCCGTGCCGCGAATGCCGGCCGCGATGCTGATCACGAGCTGCGACTTCAGGTGCGGCGCGAGCGCCTGCGCGACGTCCTTCAGCACCTGCGGCTTCACCGCGAGCACGACCGCGTCGTAGTCGGCGAGCGTCGCGTCGATGGCTGCGCCGGTGCGCACGCCGAACTGCTGGGCGGCGCGCGCGCGCACCTCTTCGTTGACGTCGATGGCATACAGGCCGTCAGCGGCGACGCCGCGCTTGATCAGGCCGCCGATCAGGGCCGCGGCCATGTTGCCGCCGCCGATGAATGCGATTTTCATGATGTCCGAATGAGCGAGTGAGTGAACGGTAGGGCGTAAGGGGTGCGGCGTTCAGTGCGAGTAATCGCGCGCGCCGAAGATCGCGGTGCCGACGCGCACGATCGTCGCGCCTTCGAGCACGGCCGCGTCGAGATCGGCGGACATGCCCATCGACAACGTGTCGAGCGGCAGGCCGTCGGCGCGCAACGTGTCGAACAGCGCGCGCAGCGCACGATGCGGTGTGCGTTGCGCTTCGGTGTCGCCGGCCGGTTCGGGAATCGCCATCAGGCCGCGCAGCCGCAGCGACGGCAGCGCGGCGACCGCGCGTGCAACCTCGGCCACGTCCGCCGGTGCAACGCCGCTCTTCGACGCCTCGCCGCTGATGTTCACCTGCACGCACACATTGAGCGGCGGCAGGTGCGCGGGGCGCTGTTCCGACAGGCGCTGCGCGATCTTCAACCGGTCGACCGAGTGGACCCAGTCGAAGCGCTCTGCAACCGGGCGCGTCTTGTTCGATTGCAGCGGCCCGATGAAATGCCATTCGAGGTCCGCGCGCAGGTCGGCGAGCGCATCGATCTTGTCGATCGATTCCTGCACGTAGTTTTCGCCGAATGCACGCTGCCCGGCCGCATGCGCGGCGCGCACATCGTCGGCGGGAAACGTTTTGGACACGGCGAGCAGCGACACGGTGGCGGGATCGCGGCCGGCCGCACGGGCGGCGTCGGCGATGCGCTGATGAACGGATTCGAGACGGGCGGCGAGATCGGACATGACGGGCACGAAAGCAGGCACGGAAGCAGGCATGGTGTGGATGCGCCGCGGCACGCGACGCATCGATCCGCTCATTATACGGACGCCGTGCGCGAGGCCCAGCACCCGCCCGTCATTCGCATGAGCGGGCCCTAGCCGTACAGCAGATGTTCGACGAGCTGGATCCAGTGGGCGACCGGAATCTGGGTGCCGCTCTGCAGGTGCGCGATGCAGCCGACGTTGCCGGAGACGATCATCTGCGGTTCGAGCGCCTGCAGCTTCAGCAGCTTCTGCTTGCGCAACCGGTACGACAGCGACGGCTGCGTCAGCGAATAGGTGCCGGCCGACCCGCAGCACAGATGGCTGTCGGCCGGCAGCCGCACGTCGATGCCGAGCGTCTCGAGCAGGCGTTCGACCTTGCCGCGCGACTGCTGGCCGTGCTGCAGCGTGCACGGCGGGTGGTACGCGACCGTATGGATCGCGCGGCGCCGCGCGAGCGTCGCGAGCTCCGCCTCGAACGCGAGCAGCACGTCGGAGATGTCGCGCGTGAGCGACACGATGCGCTGCGCCTTCTCCGCATAGGCCGGGTCGTCGCGCAGCAGGTGCGCGTATTCGAGCACCGTCGCGCCGCAGCCCGACGCGTTCATCACGATCGCCTCGACGCCCTGTTCGACATGGGGCCACCACGCGTCGATGTTGCGGCGCGCGTCGTCGAGCGCTTCGTCGTGATAGTTCAGGTGCAGGCGGATCGCGCCGCAGCAGCCTGCATCGGGCGAGACGACCGTCTCGATGCCGAGCGCGTCCAGCACGCGCGCGGTCGCGATGTTGATGTTCGGCAGCATCGACGGCTGCACGCAGCCGCCGAGCATCAGCATCTTGCGCGTATGCGTGAGGTGCGGCCATTCGAGCAGCCGCGTGCGCGGCGGCACCTTGTCGCGCAGGCGCTTCGGCAGCAGCGGCCGCACGTGCTGGCCGAGCCGCATCACCGGCGAGAACAGCGCCTCGTTCGGCACGAGGCTCGCGAGCAGGCGGCGCACGAGACGCTGCTGCACCGGGCGCTGCACCTGCGCCTCGACGTGCTTGCGGCCGATCTCGACGAGCCGGCCGTACTGGACGCCGGACGGGCAGGTCGTCTCGCAGCTGCGGCACGTGAGGCAGCGGTCGAGGTGCTGCTGCGTGCTGCGCGTGACGGGCGCGCCTTCGACCATCTGTTTGATCAGGTAGATACGGCCGCGCGGGCCGTCGAGTTCGTCGCCGAGCAACTGGTAGGTCGGGCAGGTTGCGGTACAGAACCCGCAATGCACGCACTTGCGCAATATCGCGTCGGCTTCGTCGCCGTCGGGCGTATTGCGGATGAAATCGGCGAGGTTCGTTTGCATCGAGCCCTCAGAGATCGGGGTAGAGCCGGCCGCGGTTGAAGATGCGCGCGGGATCGAACGCGGCCTTCAGCCCGCGGTGGATTTTCATCATCGGGGCGGGGAGCGGTGTGAACACGCCCGCGCTGCGGTCGTACGCGTCGCCCGCGCGGAACAGCGTCGCGTGGCCGCCGGCCTGCTTCGCGCTCATTCGCACGGTCTGCGCGTCGGCGTCAGTGATCCACCAGCGCTGCGCGCCACCCCATTCCATCAGCTGGGTGCCGGGCAGGTGCATCGGTTCGGTGATCGACGGCAGCGCGAGGCGCCACAGCGCATAGCCGGGCGGGATGCCGTTGAAGAACGGGTCGGTATGCTCGCGCAGACCGGCCCAGAAGCGTTCGGCCTCGACCGCGTCGACGACTTCGCCGCCGAGCAGCGTCTTCGCGGATTTCACGGCCGCTTCGGCACCCGACAGGCGCAGCACGAGCGTGCCGTTGCGCCACCCGCTCGCGCTGACGGGCAGCGGATGACCACCCCATTCGTTGAGCTTGCGCACAGCGTCGGTCGCGGTCATCTCGAACTTCAGCGTGACTTCGGCGACGGGCATCGGCAGGACCTTGATCGACAGGTCGAGCATCAGCCCGAGCGTGCCGAGCGCGCCGGCCATCAGGCGCGACACGTCGTATCCCGCGACGTTCTTCACGACCTGACCGCCGAAACGCAGCATTTCGCCGCGGCCGTTCATCAACGTGACACCGAGCACGAAATCGCGCGGTGCGCCGCAGGTGGCACGCCGCGGGCCCGCGAGGCCGGCCGCGACGCAGCCGCCGACGGTGGCCGAGCGGCCGAAGTGCGGCGGCTCGAACGGCAGCATCTGGCCGCACTCGGCGAGGACGGTTTCAAGCTGCGCGAGCGGCGTGCCCGCGCGGACCGTGACGACGAGTTCGGCCGGGTCGTACGACACGACGCCCTGAAACGCGCGTGTGTCGAGTATTTCGCCCTCGAGCGCCTGGCCGTACCAGTCCTTGGTGCCGCCGCCGCGAATCCGCAACGGCCGGCCGTCGGCACTGGCGGCGCGGATGCGCTCGGCCCATCCGGCGACGATGTCGTCCTCTTCCATGTTCTGTTGCTGCCTCGACTTGTTGTTCGGTCGATTGTACCGGGGTGGCGCGATTCCACATCGCGACTATCCCTAAGCCCGGTATTGCAGGCCGCATGCCTGAGCCTTCGCGCGAACGGGCCACTCGGGCGCGGCCGTCCACCGCGACCCGGCTGCCGGCACGGGCCGCGTACCGCGCGCGACGCTCAGAAACGCGGCAGGTCGGGGTGCGGCAGCAGCCCGCCGCGCACGTGCTGGCGCCCGTACTCGGCGCAGCGCGCACGGGTCGGGATGCCTTTGTCCGGGTTCAGCAGCCCCGCCGGATCGAACGCGCGCTTGACCGCGAAGAACGCATCGCGCTCCTGCGGCGAGAACTGTACGCACATCGAATTGAGCTTCTCGATGCCGACGCCGTGCTCGCCCGTCACGCTGCCGCCGAATTCCACGCAGCATTCGAGGATTTCCGCGCCGAACTGCTCGGCGCGGTGCAGTTCGTCCGGATCGTTCGCGTTGTACAGGATCAGTGGATGCATGTTGCCGTCGCCCGCGTGGAACACGTTGATGCAGCGCAGCCCGTAGCGCGTTTCGAGCTGTTCGATGCGCGCGAGCAGCGGGCCGATCGCGCGGCGCGGCACGGTGCCGTCCATGCAGTAGTAGTCGGCGGAAATCCGGCCGGCGGCCGGGAACGCATTCTTGCGGCCCGACCAGAAGCGCAGCCGCTCGTGTTCGTTGCGCGATACCTGGATGCGCGTCGCGCCATGCTCGCGCAGCACGGCCGTCATCCGCACGATCTCTTCCGCGACTTCTTCCGGCGTACCGTCCGATTCGCACAGCAGGATCGCTTTCGCCTCGAGGTCGTAGCCTGCGTGCGTGAACGCCTCGACGGCCTGCGTGGCCGGCTTGTCCATCATTTCGAGCCCGGCCGGGATGATCCCCGACGCGATGATCGCCGCGACGGCCTCGCCGCCCTTGACGACGTCGTCGAAGCTCGCCATCACGAGCTGGGCCGTTTGCGGTTTCGGGATCAGTTTCACCGTGACCTCGGTGACGATTGCGAACATCCCTTCGCTGCCGATCATCACGGCGAGCAGGTCGAGGCCCGGCATGTCGAGCGCGAGCGAGCCGAATTCGACGATCTCGCCGTCGATCGTCACCGCGCGCACGCGCATCACGTTGTGCACGGTCAGCCCGTATTTCAGGCAGTGGACGCCGCCGGAATTTTCCGCGACGTTGCCGCCGATCGTGCACGCGATCTGCGACGACGGATCGGGCGCGTAATACAGGCCGTACGGCGCGGCGGCTTCCGAGATCGCGAGGTTGCGCACGCCGGGCTGCACGGTCGCCGTGCGCGCGTAAGGATCGACTTCGACGATGCGCGTGAAGCGCGCCAGCGACAGCACGACGCCGAGCGCGATCGGCAACGCACCGCCCGACAGGCTCGTGCCCGCGCCGCGCGGCACGATCGGCACTTCCATGCGACGGCAGATCTGCACGATCCGCTGTACCTGCGATTCCGTTTCGGGCAGCGCCACCGCGAGCGGCAGGCGGCGGTACGCGGACAGGCCGTCGCATTCGTACGGCGCCGTGTCTTCGTCGCGGTACAGCAGGCAGTGCGTCGGCAGCACGGCCATCAGCGCCTGCACGACTTCACGCTGGCGCTGCGCGCGTGCCGCGCTCGACAGTTCGACGGGAGCGTTCATTGGGTCTCCTGCAGCAGGCGGCGCGGCGTCGCGCCGCCGTGTCAGCACGTGAAAATCTTGCCCGGATTCATCAGGTTGCGCGGATCGAGCGCGAGCTTGATCGCACGCATCGTATCGATCGCGTTGTCGCCGTGCTCCTTCGGCAGGAAGCGCATCTTGTGCAGCCCGACGCCGTGCTCGCCCGTGCAGGTGCCGCCGAGGCGCAGCGCGCGCTCGACGATCCGGTCGTTGATGTGCTCGGCTTCGGCGATTTCTTCCGGCTTGTCGGGGTCGATCAGGATCGCGACGTGGAAATTGCCGTCGCCGACGTGGCCGACGATCGGGCAGGGCAGCGACGACGCGCGCAGGTCGACTTCGGTTTCCTCGACGCACGCGGCGAGCTGCGAGATCGGCACGCATACGTCGGTCGTCACCGCGCGGCAACCGGGTTTCAACTGCAGCATCGCGAAATACGCGTTGTGGCGGGCGGCCCAGAGCCGGCTGCGGTCTTCGGGGCGGGTCGCCCATTCGAAGCCCTGGCCGTTGTTCTGGCCGGCGAGCGCCTGCACGAGTTCGGCCTGTTCCTTCACGCCGGCCTCGGTGCCGTGGAATTCGAAGAACAGCGTCGGCGCTTCGGTCAGCGTCAGGTTCGAATGGCGGTTGATCGAGCGCACCGCGAGCGCATCGACGAATTCGACGCGCGCGATCGGCACGCCGATCTGGATCGTCTCGATCACGGTGCGCACCGCGTCGCCCATCGACGGGAACGTGCAGATCGCGGCGGATACGGCTTCGGGCAGCGGATGCAGGCGCAGCGTGATCTCCGTGATCACGCCGAGCGTGCCTTCGGAGCCGACGAACAGTCGCGTGAGGTCGTAGCCGGCCGACGACTTGCGGGCGCGCGAGCCGGTTTTCACCACGCGGCCGTCGGCGAGCACGGCGGTCAGGCCGAGCACGTTCTCGCGCATCGTGCCGTAGCGCACGGCGTTGGTGCCCGATGCGCGCGTTGCGGTCATCCCGCCGATGCTCGCGTCGGCACCCGGGTCGATCGGGAAGAACAGGCCGGTGTCGCGCAATGCTTCGTTGAGCGCCTTGCGCGTGATGCCCGGCTCGACTGTCACGGTCAGGTCTTCGGCGTTGATCGACAGCACGCGGTTCATTTCCGACAGGTCGAGCGAGACGCCGCCGTGCACCGCGAGCAGGTGGCCTTCGAGCGACGAGCCGGCGCCGTACGGGATCAGCGGGACGCTGTACAGCGAGCATAGCGACACGACTTCGCGCACGTCGTCCGCGCTGTGTGCGAACACGACGGCGTCGGGCAGTTGCGGGTCGAACGGCGATTCGTCGCGGCCATGGTGGGCGCGGACGGCTTCAGCAGTCGACACGCGCTCGCCGAAGGCGGCGCGCAGCGCATCGAGCATGGCGGGGGGAAGGGGGCGGCGCGTGGCGGCCGGCTGGGCAGGGTGATTCACGTACGTCTCCTTGTCGATCCCGGTGAGCGCGTTGGCGCCGGCCCGGCTCCCGTGCTGCAGGGTTTCGGCCCATTCTACGCTGTAACGCCCGCTGCGCCCGCCTCCGCGGGCTGCGATAATCGCGGTCGAACACAACCGGGCCGCGTCGCGGCCGCGCACGAGAGGACATTCGCATGGGCAACCGCTTGAGCAAGATCGCCACGCGCACGGGCGACGATGGCACCACCGGACTCGGCGACGGCCGGCGCATCGGCAAGGACGACACGCGGATCGCCGCGATCGGCGACGTCGACGAACTGAACTCGAACCTCGGCGTGCTGCTCGCCGAAACGTTGCCGGACGAGATCCGTACGGCACTCGTGACGATCCAGCACGACCTGTTCGATCTCGGCGGCGAATTGTGCATTCCCGGCCATACCGTGCTCGACGACACGCATCTCGCGCGTCTCGACCGGTGGCTCGCCGACTACAACGCGACGCTGCCGCCGCTGAAGGAATTCATCCTGCCGGCCGGCTCGCGCGCGGCGTCGCTCGCGCACGTGTGCCGAACCGTGTGCCGCCGCGCGGAGCGCTCGATCGTCGCGCTCGGGCGCACCGAGACGCTCAACGATGCGCCGCGGCGCTACGTGAACCGGCTGTCGGACCTGCTGTTCGTGCTGGCGCGCGTGCTGAACCGCACCGACGGCGGCTCGGACGTGCTGTGGGAGCGCGGCCGGGTCCGCTGACGTTTTGCCCCTTTGCCGCACTGCGACAATTTGCCCGAGGGGCGTCCATTTTTAAAGATGTATCGTATGTGCATGTTTAACGGAGAACGAACATGACCCACATCACCGCTGACCAGATGGCTCGCGTGAAGGCCACTGCCCCTGTCCTCGCCGTGCACGGCGCGACGATCACGAAGCACTTCTACCAGCGCATGTTCGCGCGCCATCCGGAACTGAAGAACCTGTTCAACCAGACGCACCAGAAGACGGGCAGCCAGCCGGAAACGCTCGCGAAGGCCGTCTACGCGTATGCGGCGAACATCGACAACCTCGGCGCGCTGGGCGGCGCCGTGACCAAGATCGCGCACAAGCACGCGAGCCTGAACATCCGGCCCGAGCATTACCCGATCGTCGGCGAGAACCTGCTCGCGTCGATCGTCGAAGTGCTGGGCGACGCGGTCGATGCAGAAACGCTCGAGGCCTGGCGCGTCGCGTACGGCCAGCTCGCGCAGATCCTGATCGGCGTCGAGGCCGACCTGTACGCGGGCGCCGCGTGGAGCGGGTTCCGCCCGTTCAAGGTCGAGCGCAAGGTGCGCGAAAGCGACGAGATCACGTCGTTCTACCTGACGCCGGCCGACAGCGGCGCGGCACCGACGTTCGAGCCCGGCCAGTACATCACGGTGAAGCGCTTCGTCGGCGACCTCGGCGTCGACCAGCCGCGCCAGTACAGCCTGTCCGACGCGCCGCACGGCAAGTGGCTGCGCATCTCGGTGAAGCGTGAAGCCGGCAAGCCGGAAGTCATTCCGGCCGGCAAGGTGTCGACGCTGATGCACGACGGCGTGGAGGAGGGGGCGATCGTCGAGGTGACCGCGCCGATGGGCGAATTCTCGCTGAAGCGTGGCGTCGAGACGCCGGTGGTGCTGATCTCCGGCGGTGTCGGCATCACGCCGATGATGTCGATGGCGTCGACGTTGATCGCCGAGGGCAGCCAGCGCGAAGTGCGGTTCGTCCATGCCTGCCGCTCGGGCGCGGTGCACGCGTTCCGCGACTGGCTGAACGATACGGTGCGCGACCATGCGAACGTCAAGCGCACGGTGCTGTACGAACTGGTCGGCCCGAACGATCGCGCCGGCATCGACTACGACCTGGAAGGGCGCCTCACGCCAGAACGCGTGCAGCAATACGCGCTGGTGCCGGATGCCGATTACTACATCTGCGGCCCGATCGGGTTCATGAAGGCGCAGCGTGACGCGCTCGTCGCACTCGGCGTCGCGCCGGAACGCGTGAACACCGAAATCTTCGGTTCGGGCGCGCTCGAGTGATGCACGGGAGGATTGCCTCCGGCCAATGAAAAAGCCCGGCGCCAGCCGGGCTTTTTTGCTTTGGCAGACGAGGCGATCAGTTGCCGCTGCCGCGCGTGACGCGGCGCGCCTTCACCGATTCCGCGAGGCCTTCGAGCACCTTCACGCTGTCGTCCCATGCGATGCACGCATCGGTGATGCTCTGGCCGTAGGTCAGCTCGCAGCCTTCCTTCAGGTCCTGGCGCCCCTCGACGAGATGCGATTCGATCATCACGCCGACGATGCGGGCGTCGCCGGCCGCGATCTGGCGGCCGATGTCGGCACAGACGGGGATCTGGTTCTCGTGCTTCTTCGAGCTGTTCGCGTGGCTCGCGTCGATCATCAGGCGGGCGGCGAGGCCGGCCTTGCCGATGTCCGCGCACGCGGCGTTCACGCTGTCCGCGTCGTAGTTCGGTGCCTTGCCGCCGCGCAGGATCACGTGGCAGTCCTCGTTGCCGGCCGTCGACACGATCGCCGAATGGCCGCCCTTCGTCACCGACAGGAAATGGTGCGGCTGCGATGCGGCCTTGATCGCGTCGACCGCGATCTTCACGTTGCCGTCGGTGCCGTTCTTGAAGCCGACCGGGCACGACAGCCCCGACGCGAGCTCGCGGTGCACCTGCGATTCCGTCGTGCGCGCGCCGATCGCGCCCCACGCGATCAGGTCGGCGATGTACTGCGGGCTGATCATGTCGAGGTATTCGGTCGCGGCCGGCAGGCCCATCTCGTTGATCTGCAGCAGCAGCTCGCGCGCGGTGCGCAGCCCCTCGTTGATCTTGAAGCTGTTGTCGAGGTGCGGATCGTTGATGAGGCCCTTCCAGCCAACCGTCGTGCGCGGCTTCTCGAAGTACACGCGCATCACGATTTCCAGTTCGCCCTTGAGGCGCTCGCGCTCCTTCACCAGCCGGCCCGCGTACTCGATCGCCGCCTTCGTGTCATGGATCGAGCACGGCCCGACCACGACGATCAGCCGGTCGTCCATCCCGTGCAGGATGCGGTGCATCGACTGGCGCGAGTTGTAGATCAGCTCGGACGCGGCTTCGGAGCACGCGAATTCGCGGATCAGGTGGGCGGGCGGCGTCAGTTCCTTGAGTTCGCGAATGCGGACGTCGTCGGTGTTGTGCGGGGGCATGCTGTTTCTCCTTGGTTCCGGGCGCCGTTCGGTCAGTGCGAGTGGGCGTGCGGCAGATTCATCAATTCAAGCGATTCAGTGGTTTCGGTCGAGGCCGCGGGACCGCAGCGGCGGCGACCGGGTGGCGAAGGGCGAAAAAAAACCGCCGGGTTCGCCGGCGGTTTTTTCGGGAATTTCGGTTGCGCTTTACGCGCCATCAACCCTCTCGATCCGCCAGCGGTCTGAGATACCAAAAAAAGTAAAAGTAAAACTTGGCGGACATGACGGAGATTCGGTTCGTCAAAAAAGTTGATTCGGAATTTATACCCCGTCGCCGGGCGGCTGGCAACCGGGAAACGTCGAAAATGCGGACATTCCGCGCGTTTTCTCCAAAATGCGCGGAATGTCTGCGCCGCGATGCGGTTATGCCGTACCGCCGACCGTCATCCTGTCGATCCGCAGGGTCGGCTGGCCGACGCCGACCGGCACGCTCTGGCCTTCCTTGCCACACACGCCGACGCCCGAGTCGAGCGACATGTCGTTGCCGATCATGCTCACGTCCTTCAGCGATTCGGGGCCGCTGCCGATCAGCGTCGCGCCCTTCACCGGGTAGGTGACCTTGCCGTTCTCGATCATGTACGCCTCGGACGCCGAGAACACGAACTTGCCGTTCGTGATGTCGACCTGGCCGCCGCCGAAGTTCACCGCGTACAGGCCGTTCTTCACCGACGCGATGATTTCCTGCGGATCCTTGTCGCCGTTCAGCATGTACGTGTTGGTCATGCGCGG
The DNA here is from genome assembly GCF_017104605.1 of Burkholderia sp. Ac-20384. Classification (NCBI taxonomy): domain Bacteria; kingdom Pseudomonadati; phylum Pseudomonadota; class Betaproteobacteria; order Burkholderiales; family Burkholderiaceae; genus Burkholderia; species Burkholderia sp. Ac-20384. The sequence continues at coordinate 18,920 of NZ_JAAGPE010000139.1, forward strand.
CATCGGCAGTGCCGCGTACGACTCGCGGCGCGCGTTGCCCGTGACCGGCATCTTCATCAGGCGCGCGTTCAGCGTGTCCTGGATGTAGCCCTTCAGGATGCCGTCCTCGATCAGCGTCGTGCACTGCGTCGGGTTGCCTTCGTCGTCGATGTTCAGCGAGCCGCGGCGGTTCGGCAGCGTGCCGTCGTCGACGACGGTTACGCCCTTCGCGGCGACCCGCTCACCGATCCGGCCCGCGAATGCCGACGAGCCCTTGCGGTTGAAGTCGCCCTCGAGGCCGTGGCCGATCGCTTCGTGCAGCAGCACGCCAGGCCAGCCCGGCCCGAGCACGACCGTCATCGCGCCGGCCGGCGCGGGGCGGGCGTCGAGGTTGACGAGCGCCGCATGCACGGCGTCGTCGACGTAGCGCGACAGCACGTCGTCGGTGAAGTAGCCATAGTCGAAGCGGCCACCGCCGCCGCCGGAGCCGATCTCGCGACGGCCGTTCTGCTCGGCGATCACCGTGACCGACACGCGCACGAGCGGGCGGATGTCTGCCGCGAGCGCGCCGTCGCTGCGTGCGACCAGCACGACGTCGTATTCGCCGGCGAGGCCTGCCATCACCTGCGTGATGCGCGGGTCGCGGCCGCGTGCCATCTGCTCGATGCGCTCGAGCAGCTTGACCTTGGCCGTCGCGTCGAGCGACGCGAGCGGATCGGACGGCAGGTACAGGTCGCGGCCCGAGATGCCTTTCAGCGACGTCGCCGCCTTGATCTTCTGGCGGCCGCCGCCGGCTGCCGCGATCGCCTTGGTGGCTGCAGCGGCTTGCGCGATCGCTTCCGGCGACAGGTCGTCGGAATACGCGAACGCGGTGCGGTCGCCCGCGACCGCGCGCACGCCGACGCCCTGGTCGATGCTGAAGCTGCCCGATTTGACGATGCCTTCCTCGAGGCTCCACGCTTCGCTGCGGGTCGCCTGGAAGTACAGGTCCGCGTAGTCGACGCGATGCGTGAAGATGTCGGCGATCGTGCGCGTGAGCAGGCTTTCGTCGAGGCCGTACGGCGTGAGCAGGATGTCCTTCGCCAGCGCGAGGTTGCGGATGCCGGGTTCGATGATGTTCATGCGGATATCGGGGTTTCTCAAAAAGTTGTCGGGTGCTTCTGGGCAGATGGGTTGGCCGCGCGGCGTTTCAAGCGGCGCGGCCGGAATCAGGTGAGCACGCGGTGCCGCCACGCGGGCAGGCTCTGGCGCACGTCGACGATGCGCTGCGGATCGATCGCGCCGAGCACGACGCTGGCGCCCACGTCGCGGACCGCGACGATCTCGCCCCACGGGTCGATCAGCATGCTGTGGCCCCAGGTGCGCCGGCCGTTCTCGTGCTTGCCGCCTTGCGCGGCCGCGAGCACGTAGCACTGGTTCTCGACTGCCCGCGCGCGCAACAGCGTTTCCCAGTGCGCGCGGCCCGTCGTATACGTAAACGCCGACGGGACGACGATCAGCGCGCAGTCGCCCAGCCTGCGATACAGCTCCGGAAAGCGGAGATCGTAACAGACCGACAGGCCGACCCGCCCGAACGGCGCGTCGAACGCGACGACCGTATCGCCCGCGCGGATCGTGCGCGCCTCGTCGAACGACTCGTCGCCTTTCTCGAAGTTGAACAGGTGGATCTTGTCGTAGCGCGCGGCTTCGTTGCCGGACGGATCGAACACGAGCGTCGTGTTGAGCACGCGATCGGGCTCCGGCGCCTTCAAAGGCAGCGTGCCGCCGATCACCCAGATGCCGTGGCGACGCGCGGCGTCCGCGAGGAAGTGCTGGATCGGGCCGTCCTGGTACGGTTCGGCGAGCGCGAGCTTGTCGGTGTCGCGGTGGCCCATGAAGCAGAAATACTCGGGCAGCAGCACGAGCTGCGCGCCTTCGCCGGCGGCTTCCGCGATCAGGCGGCGGGCTTCGGCGAGATTGCGCGCGACGTCCGGCGTGCTCACCATCTGCAGCGCGGCGACCTGGAAGGGCGTGGCGGAACGGGTGTGGTCGGTCATCGCAGGATCGGTTGCGTCATAAATGGGGTGCGGCCCGGCACCGTGCGCGGTTCGGCGTGTGGCTCAATGGTTCGCCGCATCGGCCGGACCGTGATTCATCTTACCCTGATCGCCCCGCACCCGCTCGATGTGCGGGTGCGCCCACGAGCCGGTGATCGCGTAGTCGAGCGCGAACGCGCGCGACAGCGTCTCCGACAGCGCGTAGTTCGCGGCCAGTACGCCGACGCCGAGCAGCGGGTTGATGATGGCCGCCCCGATCGCGGCGGCACCCGCGCTGATTTTCGGCGCGACGTGCGCGTGCAGGTCCTGCGTCTCGGTGCCGAGATCGACCGCACCGCGCACGGTGACGTTCGCGGGCCCCGTCATCATCGAGAAGTCGTCGGTGCGGGCGATTCCGTTCGAGATCTGGCCGGTGCCGGTGATCTTGTCGAACGGCAGCCCCTTGCCGATCACGTCGCGGAAATTCAGCGTCAGGAAGCGCGCGAGGCTCTGCAGGCTCAGCACGCCGAGCAGCTTTGCCGCGCCCGGATCGACCTTCAGGATCTGGCCGTGTTCGAGATCGAGCGCGATCTGACCGCCGAGCGACGGGAAGTCGAGCGCGGTCGGGCCGCCGCGCCAGCCGACCTTGCCGGTAACCGAGCCATGGCCGTCCGCCAGCGTGCGCGGCAGGCCGACGCGGTCGAGCAGTGCGCCCGCGTTGCCGATGTCGAGCTTGAAGTCGAACACGGTGCGGCGCGGTGCGTCGTTCTCGTCGGTGCCGCGGGCGAGCGCGCGGCGCGACGTGCGCCAGTTGCCGGTCGCCGTCAGCTTCGCGTCCGGGTTCGACAGCTCCAGCTTGCCGAGTTGCCAGACCGGCGTGCCGGCTTCGTCGATATTGCGCGCGTTGACGACGAGGCGGCCGATGTCGTGGTTGCGCGCGACGACCTGGTCGACGATCAGGTCGATCGACGGCATCGGGCGGTCGGTCGGCGTCGGCAGGTTCATCGCGCGGCCGACGAGATCGTGCTGCGCGCTGTCCGGGATCACGAGCTTCGCGAGCCGCGCGTTCAGCACGCCCGCGCCGTTGTGGCCGCCGCCGGGCGCCCACGACAGGTAGCCCGACACCTGGTTCGATGCGATGTTCGCCTGCCACAGCTCGTCGATGTGCGACGCGCCGACGATCACGTTTTCCCAGTTGCGCTTGAGCAGCTTCAGCGTGCCGAAATGGAACGCGAAGCGCTTCGGCGCGAAACTGGCGAAATCGACGCGCGGCGCGGCCTGCGGTTCCGGTGCGCGCGGCGTCTCGGACTTCAGCGTATGGGCAAGCGCGAGCCACGCATCGGCGTCCAGTTCGTTGACGTCGACGGCCGCGCTCACGCCGTCCTGCGGCATGTCGGGCATCCGGTGGATGCCCATCGCGCCGCGCACCGCGCGCAGCGGCTGGCCGCGCGTTGCGTCGAGCAGGTAGGTCGCGGACACGGGGCCGAGCGTCAGGTCGGCGTGCTCGAGGCGCTTGCCGTCCTCCTGCGGCGCCGGCTGCAGCGTGAAGCTGAACGGCATCGGCGTGCCGGCCGCCTTCGCGAACGGCGCGGGGAAATTCAGCGCGACGCCGGTCAGGTCGGAATGCGCGCTGATGTCGGGCAGGCGGCCCGGCGCGCCGCGCACGGCGACCTTGTATGGTGCGTCGCCGACCACGTGCTCGAGCAGTGCGGCGGCCGGGCCGTGCAGGTTCAGGCCGCGCGCGGCGTCGAGCGCGAGCCGGCCGTCGACGTCCACCGTGTACGGCCCGTGCGACTGGAAGTTGCCGTTCGCGCGCACCGGGCCGCCGAGGAAGCGCCCCGACAGGTCGTGCAGCGACGCGCCGGCCTCGGTGAACCGGACACTGCCGCGCAGTGCGGAGAGCGGCGGCACGCCGTTGGTCGTCAGCGTGTTGCCGCCGAACGCGAGCGCGCCTTCGATGTGCGTATGCGGATGCGCGACGTGCTGCGGAATCGTGATCTTGAGCGCAAGCGACGCGGCCCCCTGCGCATCGATCCGCTGGCCGATATGCCCGCTCATCGTACCGAGCGAGCTGTTGTCCGCGTAGTCGATCAGGTCGGCCAGCGGGCCCTGCGCATGGCCGTCGATGATGAGCGGCGAGTGGGTCGGATTGCCGAGATCGTCGATGCGGCCCGCGACCTTCGTCAGCGCGACGCGCTTGTAGTGCGCGCGGTGGATGTCGAAACGCAGCTTGTTCTGCGCGAGTTCGAACACGCCGTCGATCCCGTCGAGCGCCGGCCAGACGCTCGGCGTGCCGTTCGCGAGCTTGCGCGGCGGGTACGGCGTCGGTTCGAAGCGGCCGCCGGTGAACGGCGCGACGATGTGGAACACGCCGGCGTCCGGCTCGTGTTCGAACGGGAATTTCTCGAGCGGGCCGCGGGCGACGATCGACGCGCCCTTGGTCACCTGGCCGTCCTGCAGCGCGTGGCCGAGATAGTCGCGCAGGTGTTCGGACATCCCGGTCGGCAGGTAGCGCGGAATGCGGGCCACCGACGCCCGGGCGAAATCGGCGCGCAGGTCGAGCGAGCCGCGCCCGTGGCCGGGGTTCGTGTACGAGCCGGACACCGCGATTTCGGCGTCGGGGTTCGAGACGAGCAGGTCGGGCAGCGATACGTCGACGCGCGCGTGCTTGTCGCCGGGCTCGGGAGTGATCGTCCATTTCACATTGCCGCGCAGCCGGTCGAACGTCAGGCGCGGCTCGTCGAATTCGCCGGGCACCGTGACGGCTGCATTGACCGTGTCGAAATGTGCGGAGCCGCCCGTCTCGTTCGCATCGACACGGCCCCACAGGTTCTCGACGCCCGGCCAGCCGGCCCGCGGGTGACCGCGCGGCGAGAGCCCGGGAGGCGGTTCCTGCGCGGCGAAGCTGATGCCTTGCAGATCGCCGAGGAAGCGATATCGAACGATCGGCGCGGCGCCCGTGCGCCGCTCCTCGTCGGCGAGTTCGGCGTGCGCGGGTTTCGCGCGCTCGACCTCGATCTGATAGTTCGACACCATCCCGCGCGGGTCGATCTTGATCAGCTCGTTGCGCAGGCGCGCCGGCAGCGGCAGCCCGCGGATGAACTCGCTGAGGATGCCGAGATCGACGCGGTCGCCCACGACGCTCAACAACTGCCCCTGGTTCGCGGTCGGCACGCGGTAGCGGGCCGTCAGCGTCGACAGCGCGAGCGAGCGGGCAAGCGGCGTGCCGTCCGGCAGCGGCGGCTGGCCGAGCTCCGCGTTGAAGCGCGTCAGGTGCAGCGTGTAGTCGTGGCCGGCGTCGAGCTGCATGTCCCAGCCGAAGCCGACCGTCGGCACGTCGAGCCGCGGCTGCGTCGGGCGCACGCGCAGCGCGACGTCCGCGCCCTGCAGGTCGCCGCCCGCCGAGTGCAGGTGGCCGTCGCTGAAAGTGGCCCAGATCGCGTTGTCGATCCGGCCCGCGTGGATCGTGAGCGGCACGTCGAGGTAGCGCGCCAGCGTCTGCAGGTCGACCGGGCCCGTCGACAGGTACGCGTCGCCCGCCCAGTTCGACGGCTTGCCAATCGGCGCGAGCGGCTTGTGCCTGAAGCGTGCGCGGAAATCGAGCGGCCCGAGCAGCAGCGTGCCGTTGGCAGGCGCCTGCAGCGCGGCCTTGTGCACGCGGCCGTTGTTGAGCACCGCGAGCCGGATGCCCGACAGCACGAGCTCCGGCGCGTCATGTTGCGCGTCGCGCCAGCGCAGCGTGCCGCCGCGCAGCACGATCGCTTCCTGCTTCAGCAGCCACGTGCCGAACGTGTCGTTGCCGCCGTGGGTGGTCGCCACGCCGACGCCCGCGATGCTCAGCGAACCGTCGGCCGCACGCGCGACGACGAGGTCGGGCTGGTCGACGATCAGGCTCGACAGCGCGGGCGACAGCCGCAGCAGCGACATCCACGACAGCGCGGCCGTCGCATGCGGCACCGACAGCGCGACCTTGCCATCATGGCCGCGGATCGTCAGGTTCGTGAGTTCGACGCCCGGCTGCATGCCGGACCAGTTCGGGGAAAGCTTGCCGATCGAAAGCTGCGCGTGGAGCTTGTCGGACACCGCGCGCTCGATGCGCGGGCGGAATTCGTCGATGCGGGGCAGCAGGACGTAGCGCAGCCCGAGGAACGCGCCGGACGCGACGAAGTAGGTGCCGATCCCGACTGCCAGCGTCACCCTGAACACGCGACGCAAGACCGGATGATCGTGCTTCGGAGGTCCCGCTTCGGGCGCAGCTACGGCGGATTCCTGACGGTCGGACATGCGGCGGACGGGCGGCGATATGGTAGTTTTGCAGACTGACGTTGAAATGTATCACACGGGTTCGTGCCGGCGGCCGTTGCGGCAGCGCGGCACGGGCTTTCCGGCGCGCGGTTTCGCGACGGGCGCACCCGCCCCGCGATGCCGCGCCGAGTCTACAGGGCCGGTCGGGAGCGGGGCG
>NZ_JAAGPE010000140.1:0-206 GCF_017104605.1 Burkholderia sp. Ac-20384
TGTCATGATTAATCGATCGTTAGTTAGTCAAGCGGTTGTGCTTACTGTATCTGTTCAGTCTGTCAGAGAAGATGCGTTGTGATGAGTGTATCATGCAATAGTCTATGTTCTTTGTTTGTACCTCTGTGTTGTTGAAGGTGTACACTATGTTTGTTGCGCTTATGTGTTGTGTGTTTTTTTTTTTTTTTTTTTTTGTTTTTTTTTTT
>NZ_JAAGPE010000141.1:0-25103 GCF_017104605.1 Burkholderia sp. Ac-20384
TGCGAGCGGGCTCGTCGAGGCCGCGTCGCTGACCACGCAGGTCGGCGGCGAGCTGATTCCGTCCGACGTGCCGGGGTCGCTCGCGATGGGCGTGCGGCAACCGGCCGGCGTCGTGCTCGGCATCGCACCGTGGAATGCGCCGGTGATCCTCGCGACGCGCGCGCTCGCGTTGCCGCTCGCGTGCGGCAACACGGTCGTGCTGAAGGGCTCGGAGCTGTGCCCCGTCACGCACGGGCTGATCGTCGAGGCGCTGCAGGAAGCCGGGCTGCCGCCGGGCGTCGTCAATTTCGTGACGAACGCGCCCGAGGATGCGGGCGCCATCGTCGATGCATTGATCGCGCATCCGGCTGTGCGCCGCGTGAATTTCACGGGCTCGACGCGCGTCGGCCGGATCGTCGCCGAAGCGTGCGCGCGCCACCTGAAGCCGTCGGTGCTGGAGCTCGGCGGCAAGGCGCCGTTCGTCGTGCTCGACGATGCCGATCTCGACGCGGCAGTCGCGGCGGCCGCGTTCGGCGCGTTCGCGAATTCCGGGCAGATCTGCATGTCGACCGAGCGCATCGTCGTCGACGCATCGATTGCCGATGCGTTCGTCGCGAAGCTCGCCGGCAAGGCCGCGTCGCTGCCGCTCGGCGATCCGCGCCAAGGGCCCGTCGTACTCGGTTCGCTGATCGACATGAAGGCCGTCGAGCGCTGCAATGCGCTGATCGACGATGCGCTCGCGCACGGAGCGACGCTCGTGTGCGGCGGCAAGGCCGACAGCACGCTGTTCCCGGCCACGCTGCTCGACCACGTGACGCCCGCGATGCGCATCTATGCCGAGGAGTCGTTCGGCCCGGTGAAGGGCATCGTGCGTGTCGACGGCGAGGAAGCCGCGATCCGTTGCGCGAACGACAACGCGTTCGGGCTGTCGTCGGCCGTGTTCAGCCGCGACGTCGCGCGAGCGATGCGCGTCGCGGCGCGTATCGAATCGGGCATCTGCCACGTGAACGGCCCGACCGTGCACGACGAGGCGCAGATGCCGTTCGGCGGCGTGAAGGACAGCGGCTTCGGCCACTTCGGCGGCAAGGCCGGCATCGCGGCGTTTACGGACCTGCGCTGGATCACGGTGCAGACGGCACCACGCCACTATCCGTTCTGACGAGGCCGCCGACGATGAGGATTGCGATTCTGGGCGCGGGCGCAATGGGCTCGCTGTTCGGCGGGCTGCTGGCCGAAAGCGGCGAGGCCGTCACGCTGATCGACGTGAACGATGCGCATCTCGATGCGATTCGCCGCGACGGGCTGTGCATCGATGACGATCGGGGCGAACGACGCATCCGTACGTTGCAGGCCGTGCGGCCGGAAACCGCGCAAGCGGATGCGGCCGCAGCGTCCGATACACCGTTCGACCTGCTGATCGTTTTCACGAAGTCGCTGCATACGCGTACCGCACTCGACGGCGTGCGTGCATTGCTCAGGCGAGACACGCATGTGCTGACGCTGCAGAACGGGCTCGGCAACGTCGAGACGCTGAATGCGTTCGTGCCGCTCGAACGCATCCTGGTCGGCGTGACGACGTGGCCGGCCGACGCGGCGGGGCCGGCACACGTGCGCTCGCACGGCGCGGGCACGATCCGCATGATGACGGCCGACGGCGCGACGCGCCCGTTCGCGGCGACGGTAGCCGATACGCTGTCGCGCGCGGGGCTCGCTTGCGCGCTCGACGCCGACGTGTGGGCCGCGATCTGGGAGAAGGTCGCGTTCAACGCGGCGCTCAACACGCTGTGCGCGGCGACGGGCTGCACGGTCGACCAGCTCGGCAATCATCACGACGGGCCGCGGCTCGCGCTCGCGATTGCAGCCGAGGTGGCCGCCGTCGCCCGCGCGAAGGGCATCGCGGTCGACGGCGAACGTATCGCGCGCAACGTCGAGCATGCGATCCACGAGCATCGCGGCCATCGTCCGTCGATGCTGCAGGACGTACTCGCGGGCCGTCGCACGGAAATCGACGCGATCAGCGGCAAGGTCGTCGCGGCCGCGCGCGAAGCGGGCGTGGCGGTACCGCATGCCGAGACGCTGCTTGCGCTCGTCCGGCTGATCGACGCACGGATGAACTGAGCATCAGGCGGGCGGCGCGGCGTGCGCTGCACGACGAGACGAGCGCGTCGCGCGCAGGCGACGGCGCCGGATCGGGACGGGTTGGACGAGACACCGGAGCCGGCGCCGATGCGTCGACCCCGGCCGACTGCGCAGCACGAGATCCGGGCACGCGCCACCGCGCCAGCCCGGGCAACCGGAGACGCCATGAACGCCATCGAATGCCGTTGTCTTGCCGCGCGCCGTGCGCGCACGTTGCCGCCTGGGCGCGGTACACGGGAGGTCGCATGAGCACGCGCGACGGATTGCAGCCTCCGTCCGTCGACATCGGCGCGACGCTCGACGACGGGCCGTTCACGACGATGCAGCGCTGCGTGGTGCTGCTCGCCGCGCTCGCGATCGTGCTCGACGGCTTCGACGGCCAGCTGATCGGCTTCGCGATTCCGGTGCTGATCCGCGAATGGGGCATCACGCGTGGCGCGTTCGCGCCGGCGGTGGCGGCCGGGCTGATCGGGATGGGCATCGGCAGCGCGTGCGCGGGGATCGTCGCGGACCGCTTCGGCCGCCGCCAGGCCGTGATCGGCAGCGTGTTCCTGTTCGGCATTGCGACCTGCGCGATCGGCTTCGCACCGGACGTCATGGCGATCGCGGCGCTGCGCTTCGTCGCAGGCCTCGGGATCGGCGGCGCGTTGCCGACGGCCACGACGATGACGGCCGAATACACGCCCGCGCGGCGTCGCACGATGATGGTGACCGCGACGATCGTCTGCGTGCCGCTCGGCGGGATGCTGGCCGGCCTGTTCGCGCACGAGGTGCTGCCGCGCTACGGCTGGCGCGGGCTGTTCTTCGCGGGCGGCGCATTGCCACTCGTGCTCGGCTTCGTGCTCGTGCGTGCGCTGCCCGAATCGCCGCGCTATCTTGCGCGGCGCCCCGCGCGCTGGCCGGAACTCGGCGCGCTGCTCGCGCGGATGGAGCGGCCCGTCGCGCCGGGCACCGCCTTCACCGACATGCGGGACGCGCGCGCGGCGGGCGGCCGTGGCGGCTTCGGCGCGCTGTTCGAGAGCGGTCAGGCGCGCGACACGATCGCGCTGTGGTGCGCATTCTTCATGTGCCTGCTCGCCGTGTATGCGGCGTTCAGCTGGCTGCCGACGATGCTGGCGGCGAGCGGGCTGAGCGTGTCGGTCGCGGGGACGGGGCTCACCGCATACAACCTCGGTGGCGTGATCGGCGCACTGCTGTGCGCGTGGACGATCGCGCATGCCGGGTCGCGCTGGCCGCTCGTGTTGTGCAGCATCGGCGGCGCGGCGAGTGCGGTATGGCTGATGGGTGTCGATGCGAGCCGCCACACGGGCTGGCTGATCGTCGGGCTCGGCCTGCACGGGCTGTTCGTCAACGCGGTGCAGTCGACGATGTATGCGCTCTGCGCGTACATCTACCCGACGGCCGTGCGCGCGACGGGTACGGCAAGCGCGCTCGCGTTCGGCCGGCTCGGCGCGATCCTCAGCGCGTTCGCGGGCGCGATCGTGATCACCACGGGCGGTGCCACGGCCTATCTGACGATGCTGGCGATTGCGATGGGGGTGGTCTGCGTCGCGCTGCTCGTCGTGCGACGGCACATTCCGCGACTGTCGCGCGCGGCCGTGCAACCGCGCGAAGGGGAGGAGCTGGCCCGCACGTCGTCGTGACGGCGGGCGGGCCCGGGGGCGCGTCGCGTGTTACAGCGTGGTGCGCACGTGCCAGAGCTCGGGGAACAGCACGACGTCGAGCATCTTGCGCAGGTACGGCGCGCCGCTGGTGCCGCCCGTGCCTTGCTTGAAGCCGATGATGCGCTCGACGGTCGTCACGTGACGGAAGCGCCACTGGCGGAACGCATCCTCGAGATCGACGAGTTCTTCGGCCATCTCGTAGAGCTCCCAGTGCTGCTGCGGGTGACGGTACACCTCGAGCCACGCGGCTTCGACCGTCTCGTCATGCCGGGTCGGCTGCGTCCAGTCGCGCTCGAGCCGCTCCGCCGCGATCGGGAAGCCGCGCCGCGCAAGCAGGCGCACGACTTCGTCGTAGAACGACGGCGCCTCGAGCGTCGCACGCACCTGTTCGAGGATGTCGGGCCGGTGCGCGTGCGGCTGCAGCATCTGCACGTTCTTGTTGCCGAGCAGGAATTCGAGTTGCCGGTACTGGTACGACTGGAAGCCCGACGACTGCCCGAGATACGGGCGCATCGCCGAATATTCGGACGGCGTCATCGTCGACAGCACGCTCCACGCCTGCACGAGCTGCTCGAGAATCCGCGACACGCGCGCGAGCATCTTGAATGCGGGCGGCAGCGCGTCGGTGCGTACCGCGTCGAGGGCGCCGCGCAGCTCGAACAGCGCGAGCTTCATCCACAGCTCGCTCGTCTGATGCTGGATGATGAACAGCATCTCGTTGTGATCGGGCGACAGCGGATGCTGCGCGTCGAGGATCGAATTCAGCGACAGGTAGTCGCCGTAGCTCATCGACTTCGAGAAATCGAGCTGCGCGTTGTGCCAGCCGGCATCGCCGGGCACGTGCGACGCTTCGTGCGCGGCCGGGGCCGCGGATGCCGAATGCGCGGCGCGTGCGCCCGAGAACGGGCAGCCCGCCGGCGCGTCTTCGCCGGGTGGCTGCATATGACCAGAATTCACGACTCTCTCCAGATTTGAATGACGGGGCGCGGCGCGCATCATGCGTGCGCCGCGCGAAGCGGGTCAGGTCACCGCGCCGCGCTCGGCGAACTCGGGTGCCTTCCACGCATCGGTGGCGAGGATGTCGCGCAGCGTCTCGACGGCATCCCACACGTCGGCGAAACGCGTATAGAGCGGCGTGAAGCCGAAGCGCAGCACGTACGGCTCGCGGTAGTCGCCGATCACGCCGCGCGCGATCAGCGCCTGCATCACTTCGTAGCCGTGCGGATGCTCGAAGCTCGCCTGCGAGCCGCGCTGGTGATGCGCGCGCGGCGTGACGAGCTTCAGCGACAGGCCCGCGCAGCGTGCTTCGACGAGCGCGATGAACGCATCGGTCAGCGCGAGCGACTTGCGGCGGATCGCGTGCATGTCGGTCTGCAGGAACACGTCGAGCCCGCATTCGACCATCGACATCGACACGATCGGTTGCGTGCCGCACAGGAAGCGCGCGATGCCCGGATCGGGCGCGAAGCCCGGCTGCATCGCGAACGGTGCGCGGTGGCCCCACCAGCCGGACAGCGGCTGCGAGAAGTGCGCGTGATGGCGCTGCGGCACCCACACGAAAGCGGGCGAACCGGGGCCGCCGTTCAGGTACTTGTACGTGCAGCCCACCGCGCCGTCCGCGCGTGCGCCGTTCAGGTCGACCGGCACCGCGCCGGCCGAGTGGGCGAGATCCCACAGCATCAGCCCGCCCGCGTCGTGCACGAGCTGCGTGACGGCCGGCATGTCGTGCATGTAGCCGGTGCGGTAGTTCACGTGCGTGATCATCGCGACGGCCGTGTCCGCGCCGAGCGCGCCGAGCGCGCCGGGCAGGTCGGCCGGGTCGTCGATCAGGCGCAGTTCGTAGTCGCCGCCGAGCTGTTCGATCAGCCCCTGCGCGATATACAGGTCGGTCGGGAAGTTCGAGCGTTCCGACACGATCACGCGGCGCTCGGGCGCGCGCTCGGCCTGGTGGCGCACCATCGCCGACAGCAGCTTGAACAGGTTGATCGAGATCGTATCGGTCACGACCGTTTCGCCGGGGGCGCCGCCGATCAGCGTCGCGAGCTTGTCGCCGAGACGGCGCGGCAGCGCGAACCAGCCGGCTGTGTTCCAGCTGCGGATCAGGCCTTCGCCCCATTCGGCGCCGATCACCTGCTGCGCGCGGGCGGCCGATGCGCTAGGCTGCGCGCCGAGCGAGTTGCCGTCGAGGTAAATCACGCCGTCGGGCAGGGAGAACTGGTCGCGCAGCGGGGCGAGCGGATCGTCGCGGTCGAGCGCGAGCGCGTCTTCACGGGTCTTGATCATGATGTGGGGTCGTCAGTCGGGGTAATCAGGAGGCACGCGCGGGCAGCGCGCGCAGCACCGCACGCACGGGGCTCGCGTCGAGCGTCGCGAATTTCAGCGGCAGTGCGATCAGTTCGTAGTCGCCGGGCGGCACGTCGTCGAGCACGATGCCTTCGAGGATCGCCATTCGATGCGCGCGCACGCGGTGATGCGCGTCCATCGTCTTCGATTCCTGCGGGTCGAGCGACGGCGTGTCGATGCCGATCAGCTTCACGCCATGCGCGGCGAGCAGGTCGACGGTCTCGGGCGCGACCGCGCAGAAGTGGCTGTCCCACTGCTCGACGCTGGTGCGCGCATAGGTCCGCAGCAGCACGCGCGGCGGTACGCCGTCGAGCGCGGCCGCAACATCGGCCGGCTGCACGACCGGCGATGCGCCGATGCAATGGATCACGCGGCACGGGCCGAGGTAGGTATCGAGCGGCACGGCGCCGATCGGCGCGCCGTCGGCGTCGTAGTGCAGCGGCGCGTCGCAGTGCGCGCCCGTGTGCGGCGACAACGTCAGGCGTGCGACGTTGACCGGCGAGCCGGCCTCCATCCGCCACACGCGTTCGACGGAAACCGGCGTATCGCCCGGCCACACGGGGGTGGCGGGGCTGACAGGCGGCGAGATGTCCCAGAGGGTGTCCATGGCATGACGTTTCGGTGAGTCGATCCTTCGAATGATAGGTGGACGCTCGCAGAAAGTGCTTGCGAAATAAACATGGACAATCCGCCGGATTGGCAGATAATTCGACTCAGAGGGAAAACGGGGACCAAAAATGCACGCGATCACGCTCGATGCCACCGACTGCCGGATTCTGGCGGTCCTGCAGGAAGAGGGCAGAATCAGCAATCTCGACCTGGCGGAACGGATTTCGCTTTCGCCGTCCGCCTGTCTGCGCCGCATGCGCCTGCTCGAGGAGCAGGGCGTGATCGAGCACTATCGCGCGTGCCTGAGCCGCGAGAAGCTCGGCTTCGAGCTCGAGGCGTTCGTTCAGGTGTCGATGCGCAACGAAGAAAATCAATGGCACGAGCGCTTCGCGGAAGCGCTGCGCGAATGGCCGGAGGTCGTCGGCGCATTTGTCGTGACGGGCGAGAGCCACTATCTGCTGCGCGTGCTCGCGCACAACCTCAAGCACTATTCCGATTTCGTGCTGAACCGGCTCTACAAGGCGCCGGGCGTGATGGACATCCGTTCCAACATCGTGCTGCAGACGCTGAAGGATGAAGCCGGCGCGCCGGTCGGGCTGGCGCGCACGGGAGCGATCAAAGCGGTGTAAGGCCGTGGAAGCCGCCGCCGTGGAACACGAGCGGCGGTGCCGTGTCCGAGATCGCGCGCACGCCGCAGCGCTCCACTTCGCCGACGAAGATCACGTGGTCGCCTTCATCGTAGCGGCTGCGGTTGTGGCATTCGAACCATGCGAGCGCGCCGTCGAGCACGGGCATCCCCGAGTTGCCGGCCGCATGCGCGATCCCTTCGAAGCGATCGCCCTTGTAGGTCGAGAAGCGCTTGCACAGGTCGAGCTGCGATGCCGCGAGCACGTTCACCACGTAATGGCTGTTGCCGCGGAACACGGGCGTCGACGCCGATTTGTGCGCGAGGCTCCACAGCACGAGCGGCGGATCGAGCGACACCGAGTTGAACGAGCTGGCGGTGATGCCGATCAGCTGGCCGGACGGCGCGCGCGTCGTGATCACCGTCACGCCCGTGGCGAACTGGCCGAGGGCTTGCCGGAAGGCGGCCGCGTCGAAATCCGGAGGATTGGCGTGGCTCATCGCGCGGCCATCCGGAACGAGACGGGCGGGCGCGGCGCGACGCGGGCGGGGCGGGCACGGCGGACGAAAGGCGACAAGGCGGTCGAGTGGGAAGGGGTGCGCATGGCCCGATTTTAGCGGAATCGGGGCCGCCGGGCCCGGCCGGACGGCGTATTGCGGGGGCAGGGTGACGTAGCGAACACTGCGGCGCATTGCCGGATGCCCAATTGCACGCGGCGGGCATCGCCGTTCTGTCGCGCTTTCTCTGCGCTACCGCCGCTCCACCCGGCGCCGCTCCGCCACATCTGCCGTCGATCCCCGCGCTATCGCGCCGCCGCCAGTCCGAGCGACAACGCGCCCGTCACGATCAGGCTCGACGCCCACACCGCATCGAGATTGAACCAGCTCCGCGACACGAACTTCAGCCCGAGATAGCGGTACACGAGCCATGCAAGCCCGCCGCCGGCGCCGATCATTGCGAGCGCGTGCACGGCCGCGACGACGAGCGCCATCCCGAGATGCGCATCGACGAGCGTGGCCGCCGCCCGGTGGCCGGCGTCCTGGTCGAGCCCGCACAGCCCGAGATAGATCGGCACCAGCATCAGCCCCGCGCCATGCGCGATCGCGACCGCGAACGACCACAGGCCGAGCCGCGCGGGCGGAATCCGCGCGAGCGCCCGCGGATGCCGGCGCCGGATCAGCAGCACGGCGCCGAAGCCGATCACGAGCGCGCTCGCGCCGATCCGGATCGCCGTTTGCCACGCGAGCAGCGCGGCGAGCAGCCCGAACGGCAGCATCACCGCGAAGACCGCGAGCGCATGACCGAGCGCGAGATAGCCGAGCGCCGCGACGAGCGCGCCGCCGCGGCGCGTCATCAGCGCGTTCGACACCGCGAGCGGCCAGCCCATCGCGGGATTGAGCCCGTGATACACGCCGCTCGCGAGCACGGCCGCCCACAGCGCGAACTGGGCGTGAACGCTGGCGTTCAACGCTTGACCGACGGATAGCAGAACGAGTCGGTCGAGCAGTCGCCGCCCTCGAGCCGGATCTGGTGCGCGCGATAGCCGTCGGGGAACTCGACCCAGTAATCGTCGGCGAGCGTCAACCCACCTTCCGGCCCCACATGCGCGAGCACCTGCGCGCCCGGCACGCCCTCCGGATAGAACTGGTCGTCCCACGTCGAATACAGTGAGTTGGTCCAGTACACGCGCTTCCCGTCGCGGCTGATCTCGACCATCTGCGGGCCGCCCGCGAACGTGCGGCCGTTCGAGTGCGGTGCGCGGCGCACGATGCCGCCGATCCGGACCGACCCCGCGAGCACCGGGTGGTGCGGGTCCGACACGTCGTACTGGCGCATCTCGCCGGTGCCCCAGCACGACACGTAGAGGAAGCGGTCGTCGAGCGACAGGTCGATGTCGGTCACGAGCGGCGGCACCGCGCCGAATCCCTTGAGCAGCGGCGGCAGCTCGTCGGCCGCGGCCGGCTCGGCCGGGATCGTCGCGGTCTTCTTCACATGGAACTTGCCGCCTTCGCGCCACCAGGTCCAGATCGAGCCTTCGAGATTCGTCGTGTCGACCACGACGCCGACGAACCCGTATTCGCGCGCCGGGTCGTGCGCGGGCCGCACCTCGAGCGCCATCTGGTGCTGCGCGCCGAGATCGATCGTCTGCACGTTGCGTCGCGCGCGCAGGTCCCAGAAATGCAGCCGGTGCCCGTATTTGTTCGCGAGCAGGTCCTCGGGCACGATCCCGTTCTCGAATTGCGGCGGCAACGCCCATTCGCTCGACACCATGTAGTCGCGCGGCAGGTTCCACCAGAAGTCGTAATGCTTGTCCTGCGGGCCGCGATCGATTTCCCAGCGGCCGAGCACGTCGAAGGTTTCGCAATCCATGATGAAGATGCCGGGCGCGCCGTCGGTGCCGTCCTTGCCCGCGCCGCCGAGCGTGCTCACGTAAATGCCCTCGGGTCCGCAGTGAACGGTGTGCGGCCGCGAATAGCCGGTCTTCGAGAAGATTTCGTCGGGCTCGATGATCTTGTGGATGCGCGCCTGCGTCGGGTGCGGCTTCGTGTCGATCACGTAGATGCGCGACGAGCGCAGGCCCGGGATGATGAGGAAGCGACGCTCGAGGAACGCATGGCCGGTCAGCGGCGACAGCGACGACGAGCACGCATTCCAGCCGAAGTGGTGAAACTCGTCGCCGGTGGTCGGCATCGTCACCGTGTGCACGATTTTTCCGTAGGTCGACGAGCCGGGCTTCACGTCGATCACGGCGAGCGCGTCGGGTCTGGAAAAATCGGGGCTCAGCAACAACGTATAGGCAAATTCTTCCGGCGGCGCCTGCATCGCAAGCTCCGGCGAAGCATGAAACGTCGGGTCAGGCCGCATGCTCATGGTGATGCCCTCTCGATGGTGTCGGATCGTGGTCGCACGGCCGTTCGTTGCGGGTGTGCGGGTCGGGGTTGCCGTGCGGCGTACGACACGCCGGCGGGAGCGATCGGCAGGCGGATGCACGCGTCGGCGCGCGCGCAGCGCCGTGCATCAGATCGTGAAAGCGGATAAAGGCGGTGTGCCGGACCGCCGCACGCGGGGCGGGACGGATGCGCGGCAAGCGGGGGGGGCAGTGAAAGCGGCAGCCCGCGACGCGGCGACGGCCGGGCGAGTGACGCGGGCGATGTCTGTCAAGGCATGCATAGCGATGTTCCGGCAGATGATGTTTGCATCAGGGTCGGGCATGCATCGGGTGCTTGGCGCGAAACGGCGGGTTTGCCGCCGCGCTCGCGCGTGCCTAAGTGTAGACGAGAAAACGGACGGCCGGTCGCGCGCGGCACCTGTGCACTCTGTCAGGTTCGCGTGCGAGTGAGATACTTGCCGAAGTGCCGTTGCGACCCGCACGCGGGTGGGCAGCGGCGAGACGGAACGGTGGCGCCGGCGCATGCGTGCCGGCTGCCGACATCAACGAGGGACTGATTTCATGGTGAACGAGATGCTTGAAACCGCGACATTGGGAGGCGGGTGTTTCTGGTGCACGGAGGCGGTGTTTCTCGACGTCGACGGCGTGACGGCCGTCCAGTCGGGCTACGCGGGCGGCCATACGCGCAACCCCGGCTATCGCGACATTTGCGAAGGC
This sequence comes from Burkholderia sp. Ac-20384, assembly GCF_017104605.1. Lineage (NCBI taxonomy): Bacteria > Pseudomonadati > Pseudomonadota > Betaproteobacteria > Burkholderiales > Burkholderiaceae > Burkholderia > Burkholderia sp. Ac-20384. Next base: position 10,967 of record NZ_JAAGPE010000141.1, read on the forward strand.
GATACGGGCCACGCGGAAGTCGTCAACGTGACGTTCGATCCGGCGCGCATCGGCTATCGCGAGATCCTCGAGATCTTCTTCGCGACGCACGATCCGACCCAGTTGAACCGGCAGGGCAACGACGTCGGCACGCAGTACCGGTCGGTCGTGTTCACCCATTCGGACGCGCAGCGCGACACGGCGCTCGACGTGATCCGCGAACTGGAGCGCGAGCAGGTGTTCGGGCAGCCGATCGTCACGCAGGTCGTGCCGCTCGACGGCAACTACTGGCCGGCCGAGGATTATCACCAGAACTATTACGCGCGGAATCCGGGGCAGGGCTATTGCTCGGTCGTGATCGGGCCGAAGCTCGCGAAATTCCGGCAGAAGTTCTCGCACCGGCTGAAGTCGCTGCGCGGCGCGTAAATGTGACCGCGACCGGCGCAAGCCGGTATCAAGTCGGGATCAGGCCGCCTCGTTGCGCCACTGCGCGCACGCGGCGGCGATCTCGCGCGCAAGCGCGATGCACGACAGCGGCGCGGAGCCTTCCGCCTTGTTGTTGATCGTGATGATCACCGGCTGCCCGGCCAGCGCATAGCGCGCGGCCAGTTCGGCGAGCGCCGAACGCGTGGCCGGATCCTCGTCGACGAGCTTGTCGAACGGCTCGTACTTCGCTTTCGCCTGTTCGTACTTGAATCCGCCGTGCAGGCTCCAGCGCACGATCAGCGGGCCCGGCGCGTCGCCGTCGAGCAGCGCGAGCGCGGCGGCCTGGCGTAGCGGGTCGGGCATCCGCGCGTGCAGGCCGACGCAGTAGCGCACGCCGAGTGCGGCGAGCGCGCGGATGAAGCGCGGCGTGAGCAGGCTCGCGTCGCGAATCTCGATCGCATAGCGGGTGCCGTCGGCTTCCGGTGGCAGCGGCGGCAACGCCGCGAAGAACGCGGCGAGCCGGTCGATCAGTTCGGCCGGCTGGGCTAGCAGCTGATCGGGCAGCGGCGAGAACTGGAACACGAGTACGCCGGCCTTCCGGCCGAGCCCTTCGACGCAAGGCTGCACGAATTCGCGGGTGGCGAGATCCGCGTCGAGGAAGGTCGGGTTCGGTCCCGACGGCTCGCCGCGCCGGCCGCGGATCACCGCATCGGTCACGGAGGCGGGCGCCTTCACCACGAAGCGGAAATCGTCGGGCACCTGCTGTGCGTAGCGCAGGTAGTCGGCCACCGACAGCGGGCCGTAGAACGACCGGTCGAGGCTCACGCTTTTCAGCAGCGGATGTGCGCCATACGCTTCGAGCCCTTCGCGCGACAGCTTGGTCTGCGCGAAGTCGCCGTCGTAGACGATGCCGTCCCAGCCGGGGAAGGTCCACGACGACGTGCCGAGCCGGACGTTCGGCGGCAGCCCGGCCGCTGCGTCGGCTACATCCGGCGCGATCGGCGCGGGCAGCACGCCGCGCCGGCGCCGGCCTTTCTTCGGTGGCGCGGCGGGCGGGGACGGTTCATCCCACAGCAGGCCGGAAGCGTCGGGCGGCGTTTCGTCTGAAGAACGGGAGTGGGTGCGGGTACGCGGTGCCGGTTGCGCGTCGTCAGATGCGTCCGGTGTCACGTGTTCGTCGGTGTCGGCAGGCGGGCCGTCGTTCTCGGGCGACGCGCGTGCAGCGTCGGCCGGCACGCCGAACAGGTCGAATTGCCCGTCGGCGTGCGGCGCGTTGGCGTCGTCGTGCTGCTGTCGTTCCGGCGGCGCCTTGCGCCGCGTCCTGCCGTCACCCATGCATGCCCAGCGTGAAGCGCCGCCTAGCGTGGCAGCGCGTGTTCGTACATATAGCGCCGCGACCACGGCAGCGTTTTTGCGCTCTGCCCGGCCTTGCGGCACACGATCTGGAAGATCGACACGTCGTCGTGCTCGAACGCATACGCGCAGCCAGCGAGATACACGCGCCAGATGCGGAATTTTTCGTCGTCGACGAGTTGTCGCGCGGCGTCCGCCTTCGCCTCGAAGTTTTCCGTCCAGATGTCGAGCGTGCGCGCATAGTGCCGTCGCAGGCTTTCGACGTCAATCGCTTCGAGCCCGCCGCGCTGCGCGGCTTCCAGCGCGAGGCTGATGTGCGGCAGTTCGCCGTCCGGGAACACGTAGCGGTCGATGAACTCGCCGCCGCCGAGCGCCGTCTCGCCGCTTTCCGCGTCGGTCGACGTGATCCCGTGGTTCATCGCGATGCCGTCGTCGGCGAGCAGGTCATGGACCCGCGAGAAATAGAGCGGCAGGTTCTTGCGCCCGACGTGCTCGAACATCCCCACGCTCGTGATGCGGTCGAACTGCCCGTCGATCTCGCGATAGTCCTGCAGCCGGATCTCGATTTTGTCCTCCAGACCGGCAGCCTTCACGCGCGCGGTCGCGAGGTCGAACTGGTTCTGCGACAGCGTGACGCCGAGGCACTGCGCGCCGAATTTCTGCGCGGCGCGCAGCACGAGCGCCCCCCAGCCGCAGCCGATGTCGAGCAGGCGCTGGCCGGGCTGGAGCCGGATCTTCGTCAGGATGTGGTCGATCTTCTTGATCTGCGCGGTGGCGAGATCCTCGTCACCGTTCTCGAAGTATGCACACGAGTACACCATGTTCTCGTCGAGCCACAGCTGGTAGAACTCGTTCGAGACGTCGTAGTGATACTGGATCGCTTTCTTGTCGGTGCTCTTCGAGTGATTGAAGTAGCGCTTCACGCGCGCCAGCTTGCTCGCGCTCGTTACCGTACTGCGCGCGAGCGAGTAGCCGATGTTGATGATGTCCGACAGCTTGCCTTCGATGTCGATCTTGCCCTTCACGTACGCCTCGCCGAGATTGTCGAGGCTCGGTTCGAGCAGGAGCGGCAACGCCGACGCACTGTTCACTTTCAGCGTGACCTGCGGCGCGCTGAAGGTGCCGAAATCGAGTTGATCGCCGTTCCACAGCACGAGGCGCGCCGGTATGTTCGCTTTCGCCCGTACTTCGTCCGCCCACTGTGCCAGCTTCTTTTCCCAGAACATTTGGATTCTCCGTTTGTTCGTTGAATCGAATACAGCCAAGTATCTTGACCGGCGCCCGCCGCTTGCGAGGCGGGCGCCCGAATGCAACACGAGACACGACCGGCGTGTGCCGGCGCCGCGCTTAAGGCGACAGGCGCGAAATCGACCAGCTCGGCGACGTATCGGCGTCGCGCGTATAGAGCAGGCGGTCGTGCAGCCGCGACGGGCGGCCCTGCCAGAACTCGATCGAGTCGGGCACGAGGCGGTAGCCGCCCCAGTGCGGCGGGCGCGGAGGGTTGTCGCCGTAGCGTTCGCTGACGGACTTTTCCTGCGCCTCGAGCGTTGCTCGGCTGTCGATCACCGCGCTCTGCTCCGACGCCCATGCGCCGATGCGCGAGCCGAGCGGGCGCGACGCGAAATAACGGTCGCTTTCTTCGGCGCTGGTTTTCTCGATCCGGCCTTCGATGCGCACCTGGCGCTCGAGCTCGATCCAGTAGAACAGCAGCGCGGCCTGCGGATGCGCGGCGAGATCGCGCCCCTTGCGGCTTTCGTAATTGGTAAAGAAGACGAACCCGCGTTCGTCGACGCCTTTGATGAGCACGATGCGGGCCGACGGCCGGCCATCGTCGCCGACGGTCGCGAGCGTCATCGTGTTCGGCTCGGGCAGCTTGGCGGCGAGCGCCTCCTTGAACCAGCGGTCGAACTGGGCGAAGGGGTCGTGGGCAACATCGGCTTCGTTGAGCGAAGCCCGTGAGTAATTGATGCGGAGATCGGCGAGAGTCGTCATGTTATGCAAACGCTTCAATCTGGAACCATTGTAGCCAACGCGCGAGAAACGTGCGTGCACAGTGGCGCGTGCGGGCGAGGAGTTCAGGCAAAATAGAGGGCTGCACGACTTACGTTTTCCTTGCTGCCATGTCCGTCGCCGACGCTGCCCCGCCCAGTTCTTCTGATCTTACCCCGACCCCGGAAATCCAGCTTGACGTGGATCGAGCGCGGCGTTTCGGCGGCGTCGCGCGCCTGTACGGCGCGCCGGCCGCTGCCGCGTTCGAGCGCGCGCACGTCGCGGTGATCGGGATCGGCGGCGTCGGGTCGTGGGTGGCCGAGGCGCTCGCGCGCAACGCGATCGGCACGCTGACGCTGATCGATCTCGACAACGTCGCCGAAAGCAATACGAACCGGCAGATCCACGCGCTCGACGGCAATTTCGGCAAGCCGAAGGTCGACGCGATGGCCGAGCGGATCGCGCTGATCGATCCCGCATGCCGCGTGAACCGGATCGAGGATTTCGTCGAGCCCGACAACTTCGATGCGCTGCTCGGCGGCGGTTTCGACTATGTGATCGACGCGATCGACAGCGTGCGCACGAAGGTTGCGCTGATCGCGTGGTGCGTCGCGAAGCGTCAGCCGCTCGTCGTGGTCGGCGGCGCGGGCGGGCAACTCGACCCGACGCGCATCCGGATCGACGATCTCGCGCTGACGATCCAGGATCCGCTGCTGTCGAAGGTGCGCGCGCAGTTGCGCAAGCAGCACGGCTTTCCGCGTGGGCCGAAAGCGCGGTTCAAGGTCAGCGCCGTGTATTCGGACGAGCCGCTGATCTATCCGGAAGCGGCCGCGTGCGACCTCGAGGACGGCGCGGAGCCGTCCGCGGCCGCGCACGTCGCGGGGCTCAACTGTGCGGGATTCGGTTCGAGCGTGTGCGTGACCGCGAGTTTCGGCTTCGCGGCCGCCGCGCATGCGCTGCGCGCGATCGCGGCGCAAGCCGCCGGCTGAGCCGCCGTGAATCGCGGTCGTTGAGGAATGCGGCGGCGCGTGACACGCGCCGTCGTATGGCATGCGGGGCAATTCCGCAGCCGGGCCGTTGCGGCCCGGCGGTCACACATCAAGTTCAGTTGAGCGCCATGCTCAGCTTGCGTCGCCACCCGGCGACGAGGTCGGGGCGATCGCCGGCCAGCTCGAATACCGAGATCAGCGTGCGGCGGCCGAGATCGTCGCCGTACGCGCGATCACGCGTGACGATTTCCAGCAACTGCTCCACCGCGCCTTCGTACGCGCGCCGCGCGATCAGGCTCTGCGCGAGATCGAAACGCGCGTCGAGATCGGCCGGGTTCGCCGCGATGCGCGCTTCGAGCGCATCGGTCGGCGGCAGGTCGGCCGTGGCTTCGAGTGCGTCGAAACGGGTTTTGATCGCCTGGTAGCGCGGGTCGCCGTTCTGCACGGTCTGCGGCGACAGGCGTTCGCTCTCGGCGCGCGCGGCGTCGACCTGGTTGCTCGCGAGCAGCAGTTCGATCAAATCGAGGCGCGCGTCGTCGAAGCCGGGGTTCAGCGCGAGCGCCGCCTCGAGGTGCGTGAGCGCGTCGTCGTAGCGCTCCTCGGCCATCGCGTACTGCGCGGCACGCCGTTCGGCTTCCTCGGGCGCCGGCAGCAGCCGGTCGAGGAAGGCGCGCAGTTGGCCTTCGGGCAGCACGCCGACGAACTGGTCGACCGGGCGCCCGTCGGCAAACGCGATTACGTGCGGGATGCTGCGCGTCTGGAAGTGTGCGGCGAGTTCCTGGTTCTCGTCGACGTTGACCTTCACGAGCTTCCAGCGGCCTTCGTAGTCGCCTTCGAGCTTTTCCAGCAGCGGGCCGAGCGTCTTGCAGGGGCCGCACCACGGCGCCCAGAAGTCGACCAGCACGGGTGCGTCCAGCGACGCCTCGATGACGTCTTTCTCGAATGTGGCAAGCGTGGTGTCCATGTCGTTCTCTTTCGTTCGAATGTCGTCAGGATGGGGGCGGTGCGCCCCTTTTTCAACGCGGTTTCGACTCGGGCAGCGGAATCCACTCGGTCTCGCCCGGCACCTTGCCCATTTCCTGGCGCGTCCAGGCTTCTTTCGCGCGTTCGATCGCTTCGCGGCTGCTGGCGACGAAATTCCATTCGATGAAGCGCTCGCCGTCGATCTTGTCGCCGCCGAGCAGCATCGCACGCGCGCCGCTGCCGCTCGTCAGCGTGACCGCGGCGCCGGGCGCGAGCACGGCCATCTGTTCGGCCGGCACCGGTGTGCCGTCGATCGCGAGCTCGCCATCGACCACGTAGACCGCGCGCTCCTCGTGCGACGCGTCGAGTTCGAGACGGCCGCCGGCCGCGAATTCGGCCGCGACGTACAGCGTGCGCGAGAACGTCGTGACCGGCGAGCGCAGCCCGAACGCGTCGCCAGCGATCACCGTCAGCGACACGCCGTCCTCATTGCGCTTCGGCAGCGTGTCGGCCGCATGGTGCTCGAACGACGGCTCGGTCGTCTCGTGCGCGCGCGGCAGCGCGACCCAGGTCTGGATCCCGTGCACGGTGTGACCGTTTTCGCGCTGCGCGTCGGGCGTGCGTTCGGAGTGGACGATCCCGCGGCCGGCCGTCATCCAGTTCACGTCGCCCGGCACGATTTCCTGCAGCGAACCGAGGTTGTCGCGGTGCAGGATCGCGCCGTCGAACAGGTAGGTGACGGTGGCGAGGCCGATATGCGGGTGCGGGCGCACGTCGAGCCCCGTGCCGGGCGGCAGCGTGGCGGGGCCCATGTGATCGAAGAAGATGAACGGGCCGACGAGGCGTGCGGCGAGGGCGGGCAGCGTGCGGCGCACCTGCAGGTTGCCGATGTCGCGCACGTGCGGCTTCAGCAGGGCTTTGATCGGAGCGGTCATGGCGGATCCTGTGGGGCGGCGGGGGATGCCGGTCATTGTACTGGCCGTCCGCCGCCGATTCCATGCGTGCCGCGCGGGTATCGGGCCGGGCGCTGAAACCCGGTAGACTGACCGACCTCTCGGGAAAACGCCGGGCCGCCCCGGTTTTTCGGCCCAAATGACGCTCTCTCGGGGCGCCTGGCGCAGAGCGACTGGGCCCGAGAGCACCATGCACAACAATTCGACAATCGAGGAGACGCCGATGATGGCCCCGAAGGACTTGCTGCTTGCGCTGGTCGTGATCCTGGCGTGGGGCGTGAACTTCGTCGTGATCAAGGTCGGCCTGCACGGGATGCCGCCGATGCTGCTCGGCGCGCTGCGCTTCACGCTCGCGGCCGTGCCCGCGGTGTTCTTCGTGCGCCGGCCGCAGATTCCGTGGCGCCTGCTGGTGCTGTACGGCGCGACGATCCAGCTTGGCCAGTTCGTGTTCCTGTTCACCGGCATGTACGTCGGCATGCCGGCCGGCCTCGCGTCGCTCGTGCTGCAGTCGCAGGCGTTCTTCACGCTCGTGTTCGCGATGCTGTTCCTCGGCGAGCGGCTGCGCGTGCAGAACCTGCTCGGGCTCGCGATCGCCGCGGGCGGGCTCGTCGTGATCGCGGCCCAGGGCGGCCGCGCGATGACGCTCGCGGGCTTCCTGCTGACGATCTGCTCGGCTGCGATGTGGGCGTTCGGCAACATCGTCACGAAGAAGGTCGGCCGTGCGAACCTCGTGTCGCTCGTCGTGTGGGCCAGCCTCGTGCCGCCCGTGCCGTTCTTCCTGCTGTCGCTGTGGTTCGAAGGGCCGCAGCGGATCGCAACCGCGCTCGCCGGGCTGAACGGCGCATCGATCTTCGCGGTCGTCTATCTCGCGTTCGTCGCGACGCTGCTCGGCTACGGGCTGTGGAGCCGCCTGCTGTCGCGCTATCCGGCCGCGCAGGTCGCGCAGTTCTCGCTGCTGGTGCCGGTCGTCGGCCTCGCGTCGTCGGCGCTGCTGCTCGACGAACATCTGACGCGCACGCAGCTGATCGGCACGGCGCTCGTGATGGGCGGGCTCGCGGTGAACGTGTTCGGCGGGAAACTGATGCGCCGCTTCGCGGCATCGTGACGCGCCGGCACGCACTGCGTGCCGGCGGCGGGGCAGGGTGGCCGGGGGCGGCCGTCAGGCCATCCGGCTCTTCGCGAGCGGCGGATTCGCCGCGAAATAACGCTTGATGCCGCGGAAGATCGCGTCGGCCATCTGGTCGCGATAGCTGTCGTCGTTCAGGCGGCTCTCTTCTTCCGGGTTGCTGATGAAGGCCGTCTCGACGAGGATCGACGGAATGTCGGGCGCCTTCAGCACCGCGAACCCGGCCTGCTCGACCGAGCCCTTGTGCAGCTTGTTGATGCCGCCCACTTCCTTCAGCACGTAGTTGCCGTAGCGCAGCGAATCGCGGATCTGCGCGGTCGTCGACATGTCGAACAGCGCGCGGTTCACGGTCGCGTCCGCCGTCTTGATGTTGATGCCGCCGATCAGGTCGGACGAATTTTCCTTGTTCGCCATCCAGCGCGCCGCGGCGCTCGTCGCGCCGTGGTCGGACAGCGCGAACACCGACGAGCCGCGCGCGGACGGCGTCGTGAACGCATCGGCGTGGATCGACACGAACAGGTCGGCGCCCACGCGGCGGGCCTTCTGCACGCGCACGTTCAGCGGCACGAAGAAGTCGGCGTCGCGCGTCATCATCGCGCGCATGTTCGGTGCGCCGTCGATCTTCGCGCGCAGCTTCTTCGCGATGTCGAGCGCGATGTGCTTCTCGTACGTGCCACCGCCGCCGATCGCGCCCGGATCCTCGCCGCCGTGGCCAGGATCGATCGCCACCGTCAGCAGGCGCACGGTGCCGCCCTTGCCGGATTTTGGCGCCGTGAACTTGTAGGTGTCGCCGTCGTCGTCGCTGTCGTCGCGGCGCGCGATGACGGGCGGCGGCTTGACGGCCGGCTTCGCGGGCGTCGACGGGGTGGCGGGCGGCGTGTGCGGCGTGGCCGGCGTGTTCTGCGCGAAGCGCTGGAAGAACGCGTCGCTGTTGTCGCCCGCGGCAGGCGGCGGCAGGGGCGTACCCGGGCCGGCCAGCGCGGTCGGCGGCTGCATCTGCTGCGCGCGCGTCGTGTCGTTGAGCGCCTGCTCCTTGCGTTCCGTCTGTGCGATCAGGTCGGACAGCGGATCGGGCGCGACGGCCGGATACAGGTCGAACACGAGCCGGTACTTGTAGGTGCCGACCGGCGGCAGCGTGAACACCTGCGGCTTCACCGAGCCTTTCAGGTCGAACACCATCCGCACGACGTGCGGCTGATACTGGCCGACGCGCACCGACTGGATCTGCGGATCGTTCGGCGCGATCTTCGACACGAGGTCGCGCAGCGCCTGGTCGAGGTCGAGGCCGGTCAGGTCGACGACGAGACGGTCGGGACCCTGCAGCAGCTGTTGGCTATTCTGCAGCGGCTGGTCGGATTCGATCGTGACGCGCGTGTAATCGCGTGCGGGCCACACGCGCACGCCGAGCACCGACGATGCGTGCGCGAGCCGCGGCGCGACGAGACCGAGCACCAGCGTCGACGCGCCCGCGCACAGGATCTGGCGGCGCCGCCAGTTGTGCGTCGCGGTGGCCGCCGATTCGATCGAGCGGAACGGTTTGATCAACATCTTTCGAGACATGCCTTTCCTGAAGCGCTGTACGCCCGGACGGTGAGGGCGCGGCCGTCGCCATCCACGTCGAGCGAGAAAACCAGATCGGGTACGCCGAGCAGCGTGCCCGCCTGTTGTGGCCATTCGACGAGGCAGATCGCGCTGGAATTGAAATATTCGCGAAAGCCTGCGTCGGACCATTCGGCCGGATCGTTGAAACGATACAGATCGAAGTGATAGACCTCGAGTTCCCCATCGTCGCGTTCGAGCGCGTACGGCTCGACGAGCGTATAGGTCGGGCTGCGCACGCGCCCCGCGTGGCCGAGGCCGCGCAGGATCGCGCGTACCAGGGACGTCTTGCCCGCGCCGAGATCGCCGACCAGCTGGATCTGCAGCCCGTCGAACGCATGCGCGCGGGCGAGTTCGACGCGTGCCGCGTCGAGTGCGTGCGCGAAGCGGGTGCCGAAGGCCTCGGTCGCCGCTTCGTCGGCGAGCGCGATCACGCGCTGCTCGAGCGGTGCGGGCAACGTGACGGCATGAGGCGAGTGGCTGGACGTGGCTGACATTCTCGTAAAATAGTGCGATGAACCGATTACCGGAACTCGCCGCATCCGACAGGCCTTCGACTTGTGCCGAAGGCGCGGCACCGTGCGCGCTCGACGATGCGGCGTTGACTGCGCTCGCCGCGCGCATCAGGGCGTGGGGGCGCGAATTGGGTTTCGGGGCGATCGGCATCAGCGATACCGATCTCTCGGATGCCGAAGCAGGCCTCGCCGCCTGGCTGGAAGCCGGATACCACGGCGAAATGGATTATATGGCGAAACATGGGATGAAACGCGCGCGTCCGGCCGAACTTGTGGCCGGTACGCGACGCGTGATCTCCGTGCGGCTCGCCTATCTGCCGGCCGAAACGCTGGCCGCCGACGCGCCTGAAAGCGAGCCGGGCGCGCTCGCGCTGCACGACTGGCGTGCGCGCGAACGGGCCCGGCTCGACGATCCGCAGGCGGCTGTCGTGTCGATCTACGCACGCGGCCGCGACTATCACAAGGTGCTGCGCAACCGCCTGCAGACGCTCGCGGAGCGCATCGAGCAGGAGATCGGCGCGTTCGGCTACCGCGTGTTCACCGATTCGGCGCCCGTGCTCGAGGTCGAGCTCGCGCAGAAGGCCGGCGTCGGCTGGCGCGGCAAGCACACGTTGCTGCTGCAGCGCGATGCGGGCTCGCTGTTCTTCCTCGGCGAAATCTACGTCGACGTTCCGCTGCCGACCGACGCGCACACGTTCCCCGACACCGCGCCCGAAACGCCCGGCGCGCACTGCGGCAGCTGCACGCGCTGCATCGGCGCCTGTCCGACCGGCGCGATCGTCGAGCCGTACCGCGTCGACGCGCGCCGCTGCATCTCGTACCTGACGATCGAACTGAAAGGCAGCATCCCCGAGCCGCTGCGGCCGATGATCGGCAATCGCGTGTACGGCTGCGACGACTGCCAGCTTGTGTGCCCGTGGAACAAGTTCGCACAGGCCGCGCCCGTCGCCGATTTCGACGTACGGCACGGCCTCGACCGCGCGACGCTCGTCGAGCTGTTTGCGTGGGATGCGGACACGTTCGATACGCGCATGCAGGGCAGTGCGATCCGGCGCATCGGCTACGAAAGCTGGCTGCGCAATCTCGCGGTCGGGCTCGGCAATGCGCTGCGCGCGGACGCGGGCCGCCTTGCGCCGCCGGCGCGCGAGGCGATCGTCGCCGCGTTGCGCGCGCGGGCCGACGATCCGTCGCCGGTCGTGCGCGAGCATGTCGAATGGGCGCTGCGTGCCGTGTGAAGGCGGCGTAAAGTGTCGTCGGCGCGCGGTGGTGCCGCGCGCATCCATCGGTCAGGAGAGGGCCATGTTCAATGCAGTCATCGACGCGCCGTTCGGCAAGGTCGGCATCCGCACGGACGCCGCGGTGGTGCGCGAGATCGTCTATCTGCCCGAATCGGTGAAGTCGGTCGATCCGGATTCGCCGCTCGCGAAGCGCGCGGTCAAGCAGATCGAACGTTATTTCGAGCGCGCATCGGCGCGCTTCGACCTGCCGCTCGCCGAAGTCGGCAGCGCGTTCCAGCACCGCGTCTGGGACGTGATCAGCGATATTCCGCCCGGCACGGTGCTGACCTACGGGCAGGTCGCGAAGCGGATCGGCAGCGCGCCGCGCGCGGTCGGCCAGGCGTGCGGCGCGAACTACTTCCCGCTCGTGATTCCATGCCATCGCGTCGTCGCGGCGGGCGGCCTCGGCGGCTTCGCGAACCACGACGACAACGGTTATTACCAGAAAGTGAAGCGCTGGCTGCTGGCGCACGAAGGCGTGCCGTACTGATGAGTGAATCGCTGATTTCCCCTGAAGCCGACGGCGATGCCGCCGCGGCGTCACCCGCGCTGCTCGCGAGCCGTGCGTCGATCGACGTGTTTTGCGATGCGCTGTGGCTCGAGCACGGGCTCGCGCGCAACACGCTCGACGCATACCGGCGCGATCTGGTGCTGTTTTCCCAATGGCTGGCGGAGACGCACGACGCGCCGCTCGATTCGGTCGACGAAGCGATGGTGACGGGCTACATCGCCGCGCGCAGCGACGGCAAGGCGACGTCGTCGAACCGGCGGCTGTCCGTGTTCCGGCGCTATTACGGCTGGGCTGTGCGCGAGCATCGTGTGAGCGCCGACCCGACGCTGCGGATCACGTCCGCGAAACAGGCCGCCCGGTTTCCGTCGACGTTGTCGGAGGCGCAGGTCGAGGCGCTGCTCGGCGCGCCCGACATCGGCACGCCGCTCGGCCTGCGCGATCGCACGATGCTCGAGCTGATGTATGCGAGCGGGTTGCGCGTGAGCGAGCTCGTGATGCTGAAGACCGTCGAGGTCGGGCTCAACGAGGGCGTCGTGCGCGTGATGGGCAAGGGTTCGAAAGAGCGGCTCGTGCCGTTCGGCGAAGTCGCGCACGGCTGGATCGAGCGCTACCTGCGCGACGCGCGGCCGGCGCTGCTCGGCGCGCGCGCGGCCGACGCGCTGTTCGTGACCGCGCGCGGCGACGGGATGACGCGCCAGCAGTTCTGGAACATCATCAAGCGCCACGCGCAGCACGCGGACGTGCGCGCGCACCTGTCGCCGCATACGCTGCGGCACGCGTTCGCGACGCACCTGCTGAACCATGGTGCCGACCTGCGCGTCGTGCAGTTGCTGCTCGGCCACAGCGACATCTCGACCACGCAGATCTATACGCACGTTGCACGCGAGCGCTTGAAGACGCTGCACGCGCAACACCATCCGCGCGGTTAGCGCATCCGGTGTGTCGCGGGCTGTGTCACACGCCGCGGCCGGCCCAGGTCAGACCAGTTCGCGCAGCTTGTGCTTCAGCACCTTGCCCGTCGACGCGGCCGGCAGTACGTCGAGCACGCGGACGTGCGCGGGGCGTTTGTAAGGCGCGAGCCGCTCCGCACACCACGCGTGCAACGCCGCTTCGTCCGCCGTCGCGCCGGGCACCAGCTCGACGAACGCGAGCACTTCCTCGTTGCCTTCGACCGTGCGGCCGATGACGGCCGCCTGCACGACGTCCGGATGCGCGTTCAGCACCTGCTCGACTTCGACCGGATAGACGTTGAAGCCCGACCGGATGATCAGCTCCTTGCTGCGGCCCGCGATCGTCACGGCGCCGTCCGCGTCCTGCCGTGCGAGATCGCCGGTGCTCAGCCAGCCGTCCGGCGACACGGCCGCGTGTGTCGCGTCCGCATTGCGGTAGTAACCGAGCATCACGTTCGGCCCACGCACGCGGATCTCGCCGACTTCACCCGGCGGCACGTCGGTGCCGTCCGGCGCGACGATCCGCATCTCCACACCGGGAATCGGCACGCCGACCGAGCTGTCGGTGCGCGGCGCGTCGAGCGGCGTCTGCGTGATCGTCGGGCTGCTTTCGGTCATCCCGTAGCCGTTGTGCAGCGGCACGCCGTACAGGCGCTCGACGCGCGCCTTCAGGTTCGCGTCGAGCGGCGAGCCGCCCGAATACGCGAAGCGCAGGCGCGGTGCGCGCCACGCGTGGCCGTGCGTGTGCAGGTGTTCGAGCAGCTTCGCGTGCATCGCGGGCACGCCCTGGAAGATCGTGACGCCTTCGTCGGCGAGTGCGACGCGCACGGCTTCCGGCGAGAAGCGCGGCACGAGCCGCAGCGTCGCGCCCGCGTACAGGCTGCCCAGGCAGACCGACGCGAGCCCGTACACATGCGACACGGGCAGCACGGTGTAGACGACGTCGTCGGGCGACACGCGGCGCAGCGTGCTCGACGTCGCCGCGATGAACAGCAGGTTGCGATGCGACAGCATCACGCCTTTCGGCGTGCCGGTCGTGCCGGTCGTGTAGATCAGCGCTGCGCATTGTGCGGCACCGTCGGCGGCGACCGGTTCGCCCGGTGCGCTCGCGTCGACGCGATACGACCACGCGCCGATGTCGACCGGCAGCGCGCCGGCAGGTGTCGCACCCTGCCGTTCGGCATGCGCGCGCGCGCCGGCGGATGCGCCGGGGGAGACATCGTGGCAGGGCGACACGCGGGGCAGCGTGCTCGACGCCGCAGCGATGAACAGCAGGTCGCGATGCGATAGAATCACGCCTTTCGGCGTGCCGGTCGTGCCGGTCGTGTAGATCAGCGCTGAGCATTGTGCGGCACCGTCGGCGGCGAGCGGTTCGGCAGGTGCGCGCGCGTGGACGCGATACGACCACGCGCCGATGTCGACAGGCAGCGCGCCGGCAGGTGTCGCACCCTGCCGTTCGGCATGCGCGCGCGCGTCGGGCGATGCGTCGGTGGTGAACGCGATCAGC
>NZ_JAAGPE010000142.1:0-24913 GCF_017104605.1 Burkholderia sp. Ac-20384
CCCGCCGTCACGCCGGCGCCGGCGGTCGCGAACCTGTCGGCCGCCGAGCAACGCCCGCTCGTCGATGCGGTGCTCGCGAAGTTCGGCGGCGACGTGAAGCAATGTGCAGCCGATGTCGAAGACGAAATGCCGGCGAGCGATCGCAGGAAGGCGTCGCGCGCCGTGGCGATTTCCGCCGACGAAGCACTGGTCGCGATACCGTGCCAGACCAGCAGCATGTATAACCACACCGACCTGTGGTATCGCGTGCGACGGACGGCACCGCTCACGCCGACGGCGATGAATTTCGGCGAGAACGCGAACGCGGGGCTCGATTCGGCATCGTTCGCGAACGAACTGACCGAGGCCGGCTACGATTCCGCCAGCGCGACGCTGTCGAGCAAGGTCCGGCTGCGCAGTGCCGGCGATTGCGGCTCGACCGCATCGTGGATCTTCGACGGCCGACGCTTCATGCTCGGCGACATCGCCACGCACGGCACGTGCAACGGCCTGTTCGACGATCAGTGGCCACGCCTGTATCGACGGGCCGATGCGGCAGGCAACCGCTGACGCGCGCATCGCACCGAAACGCGCCGGCATGGATAACCCATAACAAACCGAGGGGCCGAACCATGCATCACCCGTTTATCGCCGCGTCGCGCCACGCGAGCGCGACTGCGACGCGGCGCACGCGCGGCTGGCGCAGCGCGCTTGCGTTCGCACTGATTGCCGTCACCGCATTCGTGTCGGCGTCGGTGCGTGCGGCAAGCACCGACGATAAGGTCGAGATCCCGTTCTGGTCGCGTAACTGGACCGGCACGATCGGCAACCGGCATGTCGAAGTCTCGCTGTCGCGCGTCGCCGACGCGGTTTCGGGCTGGTACTGCTACGCGCCCTGCACGTCCGACAAACGCTATCGGCTCGCATTGAAGGGAACGCTCAACGCGCACGGTGCGACGCTGTCGGAACGTGATAGCGGGGCGAAAGCCGACGCGGATCGCGTAACGGGCACATGGCGCGTTGCGTCCTTCGACAACGCCGTGACCGGCACGTGGGCATCGCCGGACGGCAAGCGCACGCTACCCGTCTCGCTCGCACCGAAACAAGACGGCAGGCCGTTCCCTTACGAGATCCGCCTCGTCGCGGACAAGCTGCCCGACGACGGCGGTTCATGCAACGACCCGCCACACGTCTCCGCGATCCGCCTGTACGATCGCGGCCGCCTGGTGCAGACCCTGCAGACCGATTCGCAAGGCACCTGCGGCCTGTCCACGCCCGAATTCGCCGACGTGAACTTCGACGGCTGGCCCGACCTGATGCTTGCGCAAGGAATGGGGGCGAGCCCGAACATTCCCTACCAGACGTGGATTTTCGATCCGAAGACGCGGCGCTTCGTCGATGCGCCGCAGGGGCTGCAGGGCATCACGTCGCCGGATTTCGATCCTGTGCACCGGATCATCTGGACGAGCTGGCGCGCAAGCTGCTGCGAGCACGGCGTGACGACCTACCGCTGGCAAGGCAACGACGTGAAGGAGGTCGACACGGCCAGCAGCTACATGCTGCCCGTGCTCGACGGGAACACGCGTCGTTATTGCTACGTCGTACCCAGTTACGGCGACGGTTACATCGAGTTTCCGCAGCGCATCGAGCAGACCGACACCGGGTTGCGTTCGACGCTGGGCAACCCGAAAGAGTGCGAGGCGAACGATTCACCGTGGATGTCGCGCGTGTACATCGATATCTGGAAGCCGGGCGCACCCGGCCACGCGCCGACGCTCGTGCGCACCGAGAAAGTCACGTGGAAGCGCACGCAAACCCGCGCCGGCATGAAGTTCTGCCCCGATGTGCCGTTCTACGACAACGGCCGCATCCGCCGCATCGTGCTGCGCGACGATCCCGACCAGTGCGAAGAGAAGAATCCCGACAAGAACTAGCGTGCGATACGACCGCACGCGCGTACCGCCATCACGTCACGCGCCGACGATCGAGATCGAGAACCCGTCCCAGCCCTTCTGCCCGACCGTCTGCACGGCCGTGGTCGTGAGGTTCGGGGCGGCCACGAGACGCGCGAACCCGTCGCGCACCCCGACCACGTCGGGCTCGCGATTGTCCGGATCGGCCACGCGCCCGCCGCGCACGACGTTGTCGACGACGATCACCGTGCCGGGCCGCGACAGCTTCAGCGCCGCGTCGAGATAGACCGGGTTGTTGTCCTTGTCGGCATCGATGAAGATGAAATCGAACGGCGCTTCACCCGCGTCGATGAGCCGCGCGAGGCTGTCCTTCGCGCTGCCGACCACCACCGTCACGGATTCCGCGAATCCGGCACGCGCAATGTTCTGCGTCGCGACCTTCGCATGCGCGGGGTTCAGTTCGAGCGTCACGAGCGTGCCGCCCGGCGGCAACGCGCGCGCGAGCCAGATCGTGCTGTAGCCGCCGAGCGTGCCGACCTCGAGGATCCGGCGTGCGCCGCGGATCGTCGCGAGCAGTTGCAGCAGCTTGCCCTGGTTCGGCGCGACGTTGATCGCGGGCAACCCCGCTGCGTCGCTGGCCGCCAGCGCGGCGTCGAGCGCGTCGTCGGACGGCACGAGCGTCGCGGAGAAATACGCATCCACCTGGTTCCAATGATCCTGATTCATCGAGCACCCCTTGTTTGCGGAACAGGCATTTTATGCGCCGCACCGCCATAAGCAACAAACCATTCGTTCTAAGGGCAGTTGTGCGCGTGCTCCTATAATCGCTCGACCACCACAACAACAGACGGAGCACCCATGACCGATCAGGCCGCATCGAACTGG
The DNA here is from genome assembly GCF_017104605.1 of Burkholderia sp. Ac-20384. Lineage (NCBI taxonomy): Bacteria > Pseudomonadati > Pseudomonadota > Betaproteobacteria > Burkholderiales > Burkholderiaceae > Burkholderia > Burkholderia sp. Ac-20384. The sequence goes on from NZ_JAAGPE010000142.1 coordinate 2,778, forward strand.
CGCCTCGAAACCATCGCCGTGCACGGAGGTTATCGTCCCGACCCGACCACGCGCGCGGTTGCCGTACCGATCTACCAGACCGTTGCGTACGCATTCGACGACACGCAGCACGGCGCCGACCTGTTCGACCTGAAGGTGCAGGGCAACATCTACACGCGGATCATGAACCCGACGACGGACGTGCTCGAGCAGCGGATCGCCGCGCTCGAGGGCGGCATCGGCGCGCTGGCGCTTGCATCGGGGCAATCGGCCGTCACGTACGCGATCCAGACGATCGCCGAAGCCGGCGACAACATCGTGTCCGCGAGTTCGCTGTACGGCGGCACCTACAACCTGTTCGCGCATACGCTGCCGCAATACGGGATCACGACGCGCTTCGCCGATCCACGCGACCCCGCATCGTTCGAGCCGCTGATCGATGCACGCACGAAGGCGATCTTCGCGGAATCGGTCGGTAACCCGCTCGGCAACGTCACCGACATCGCCGCGCTCGCGGAAGTTGCGCATCGTCACGGCATCCCGCTGATCGTCGACAACACGGTGCCGTCGCCGTACCTGCTGCGCCCGTTCGAGCACGGCGCGGACATCGTCGTGCATTCGCTGACGAAGTATCTCGGCGGCCACGGCACGAGCCTCGGCGGTGCGATCGTCGATTCGGGCAAGTTCCCGTGGGCCGAGCATGCGGACCGCTTCAAGCGGCTGAACGAGCCCGACGTCAGCTATCACGGCGTCGTCTACACGGAAGCGTTCGGGCCGGCCGCCTATATCGGTCGCGCACGCGTGGTGCCGCTGCGCAACATGGGTGCGGCGATCTCGCCGTTCAATGCCTTCCAGATCCTGCAGGGGATCGAAACGCTGGCGCTGCGCGTCGAGCGGATCAGCGACAACGCGCTGAAGATCGCGCAGCATCTCGTGCGTCACGAAAACGTCGAATGGGTGAACTACGCGGGCCTGCCCGATCACCCCGACCATCCGCTCGTCGCGCGCTACCTGTCGGGCCGCGCGCCGGGCATCCTGACGTTCGGCGTGAAGGGTGGACGTGACGGCGGTGCGAAGTTCCAGGACGCGCTGAAGCTGTTCACGCGGCTCGTCAACATCGGCGACACGAAATCGCTCGCGACGCACCCGGCATCGACGACGCACCGTCAACTGTCGCCGGCCGAACTCGCTAAAGCCGGCGTGAAGGAAGAAACGGTGCGGCTGTCGATCGGCATCGAGCATATCGACGACCTGCTCGCCGATCTCGACCAGGCGCTCGCGCAGCTGTAACAGAAACGGGCGCGCCGGCTTGCCGGTGCGCCCTGCCTCGAATGTGTTGACCTTGAAGCGGCTTCAAGGTGTTCAATCCCCGGTTGAAGCCGGGGCAACGCCCGGCGTGTACGAACCAACCGTACCCTGCAGCCGGGCGGCCAGACGCCGAGCCTGCTGCGGTACGCCAACCGTCCGAGAGGCCTCATGACACCGACCGCAAAGCTTGCGCTGCTCACGTTACCGCCCTTGCTGGCGGCCTGTTTCGGCGCCGTCGCAGCCGCCTGGCGCGCGCCCGGCCCGAAAACTTCCAGCGTCATCCAGCATTTCACCGGCGGCATCGTGTTCGCGGCCGCCGCGCTCGAACTGCTGCCGCAGGACCGTGCGCATGCGCTGTTTCCGGTCGTCGTCGGCTTCGTGCTCGGTATCGCGCTGATGCTTGCGATCCGTGCATTGTCGGGTGCGATCGAGACGCGCTTCGAGGAAGCGCGGCTGCCCGTGAGCCTCATCATCGTCACCGCGATCGATCTCGTCATCGACGGCCTCGTGCTCGGCATCGCGTTCTCTGCGAGCGACGAAAGCGGCATCATCCTGACCGTCGCGCTGACGCTCGAGGTGCTGTTCCTCGCGCTGTCGGTGAGCGCGGCGCTCGCGGCCGCCGGGATCGGCCGCCTGCTGTCGATCGTCGTACCGGTCGGGCTCGCGGCGCTGCTGAGCATCGCGGCCGTAGCCGGCAACGCGGCGTTCGCCGGACTTCCGTCCAATATCTACGCGGCGCTGCTCGGGCTGGGCACCGTTGCGCTGCTGTACCTCGTCACCGAAGAATTGCTGGTCGAAGCGCACGAGGTACCTGAAACGCCATACGCGACGGCCGCGTTCTTCATCGGTTTCATCGTGTTCTTCCTGATCGAAGGATCGGTGAAGGCCGGATAAGCCGGGCGCGGCGGCGCACCGGCTACCACGTCGTCGCGCCCGTCGGATACGTCTCGACGATGCGCGTGCCGTTGACGGGCGTCACGCCTTCGTTGCGCAGCGCGGCCCACAGGTCGATCGCATGTTCGCGCGACTTGCGGCTGCCGTCATCGGCCAGCACGTTCAGCGCGATCACTTCGTCGCCTGTGGTCAGTTGCAGTTGCTCCTTCAGTTTGCGTGACTGATGCGACGCGGTGCGGACATCGCCCAGCAGGATCCGCTTCTCCGCGCCGTTCGATCCGTCGCCTGCATCGGCCGGCACGAACGTCAGCCGGCCGCTGTCGACCTCGCACTGCCCGCGCGTGAACGTCGCGCTCCACTCGCCGGCCGGCACGGCCGCGAACTCGCAGCGCATCCGCTCGTTCGCGCGCCGGCCGACGTCATGCGCCGACGCGTGCGACAGCGCACGCTCCGGCCAGCCAGCCGCCATCGCGGCCGTCGACATCAGGCACGCCGCGAGCACGATTCCTTTCGCGAAATTGCGCATGACACTCTCCTCTTCGTGTGGGATGCGGCCGGCGGGCACCACGCCGGGCGGCCGCGAATGAACGATCAACGAACCGCAAGACGGTTGTCGTGCGCATCGACCAGCGGCGCCGTCTCGCCGCGATGCACCGTCGCGCGATGGATTTCCTGGTTGCGCGCGATGGTGGCCGGGCTCGCCGGGTAGTCGTGATTCGGGCTCGGGATCACGCCGTCGTGGCGCGCACGCACCAGTTCCTGACGGACTTCCTGCCGGGTCTTCTGCTGCGCGGCCACGGCCTGCGTAAAGGCCACCATCGACAGTGCGGCAGCGGCGATGACGATCATCGGTCGCGGAATGTTCATGTTGTTCGCTCCTTGCGTGGAAATCCGTGACAGGAGCGTTCACTTTGATCCGGCAGCGGTGCGGAATCGTGATCGCAGCATGACCGTTTCGTCACCGCCGCGACATGCCCTGCATCGCACTGCGAATGAAAATTCGTCATGCGTTTCCGCACTGATGACGCGGCGATGACATTTTTCTCATTTGTCCCTCACCTTCACGATCCGAACGCTTTCCAGAATCGGCAGCGCCATTGCGATATTCCGCGCCCGCCGGCACGACACGCGGCGCCGAATCGACCGATGCACGAAACGATCATCTTGAAATTCAGGGGCTCACCATGAAAACTCCAGTTCGGCTCGCCATGATGTCGGGTGCGCTACTCGCAACCGCTCACGCGGCACACGCGTCGGAAGTCACGCTATACGGCTTGTTCGATACGTCGCTGACGTACATATGGAACGCCAACGCGGACGGCAAGAATCTCGTCGGCCTCGGCAACGGCAACCTGCTCGGCAACCGCTTCGGCGTGAAGGGCGCGGAAGATCTGGGCGGCGGGCTGAAGGCGATCTTCACGCTGGAAAACGGCTTCAATCCGAACACCGGGACGCTCGGGCAAGGCAACCGGATGTTCGGCCGGCAGGCATTCGTCGGCCTCGAAAGCGCGCGCTGGGGCTCGCTGACACTCGGCCGCCAGTACGACCCGCTCGCCGATCTCATCTGGCCGGTCACCGGCGACTTCTACTTCGGCAGCGTCTACGCGACACCCGGCGACGTCGACAACTACGACACATCGTCACGCACCGACAACGCGGTGAAATACACGTCACCGCTGATCAACGGATTCCAGTTCGTCGGCATGTACGCGCTCGGCGGCGTAGCGGGCAAGAGCGGCGCCGGGCAAACCTGGTCGGCCGGCGTGTCGTACAGCAACGGCCCGGTCGACGTGGCGGGCGGCTACTACTACGCGGCCAATCGCTCGTCGCTCGCCAATGGCATCCGGACTGGCTGGAACGGCACCTCCGACGGCACGTTCGACGGATCGCTGGTCAACGGCGGCTACATCTCCGCGAAATCGATGGGCATCGCGCGCGGCGCATTGCGCTACAACTTCGCGCCGTTCGCGGTCGGCATCGACTACAGCAACGCGCTGTACAAGGCCGATGCGATGTCCGCGTTTCGCAGCACGCAGAAGTACGACACCGCGCGCGGCTTCTTCAATTTCCAGGCGACGCCCAGCCTGCTCGTCGGCGTCGGCTACAGCTATACGCGCGCCCGTGGCGATACGAGCGCGACCTACCATCAGGTGTCCGCCGGCGCCGATTACGTGCTGTCGAAGCGCACCGATCTCTACGCAGTCGGTGCATGGCAACGCGCGAACGGCGAACAGCGCACGCTCGACGGCGGCACGCAAACGGCGCAGGCGTCGATCGGCTCGTATGGCTACGGCGGAACGCGCACGCAGGGCATCGTCAATCTCGGGTTGCGCCACCGGTTCTGATCGCGGCGGCGTGACGCACGCCGCGTGACGAAAATTTCATGTTCCGATCAGGTTCGCGAAGCATCGTATCGCTACGATCGGAAACGTGACGGGCAGCGCCCGTTCCAGACCACGCAAGCGGGTCGTTGCCGCACGGCACGTCACGCGTTAGGCCCGGACACGTCGAGTGCCGGGCTTCTTTTTTGCTCATCGCGAATCGACACGCCGCGCGATCGGCGATGAACCCACCATTCCACGTACGCTATTCTGTGACTTTGCCGCAGTCCGCAACCTGTCATGTCGAACGCCCCGCAAGCCCTGCCGCATCCAATCGATGCCGAACTTGTTCGGCGCCTCATCGCGCAGCAATTCCCGCAGTGGCGCGACCACGACGTCGTTCCCGTCCTACCGGGCGGCTGGGACAACCGGACATTCCGGCTCGGCAGCGACAAACTGGCGAGACTCCCGAGCGGTCCCCATTACGTCGCTCAAGTCGAGAAGGAGCAGCACTGGCTGCCGCAGCTGGCCGCGCACCTGTCCTTGCCCATTCCCGCACCGATTGCCAAAGGCTCGCCGACCGATTTCTACCCGTGGCCGTGGTCGGTCTATGGCTGGCTGGACGGCGAACCCGCTCGCGACGAACTGATCGATGACAAGCCGGGGTTCGCGCGTGCGGTAGCCGGGTTTCTGGCCGAACTGCACCGGATCGACGCATCGGACGGCCCGCCGCCGGGTCCGCATAACTTCTTCCGTGGCGGACCGCTAGCGCTTTACGACGGCGAAACGCGCACCGCGCTTGAAACACTATCGGGTTTCGTCGATACCGATAGCGCACTCGCCGTGTGGGAAAGCGCCGTGAATTCCCGCTGGAATGCCGCCCCTGTCTGGGTGCATGGCGATATCGCAGCCGGCAACGTGCTAATGAAGGGTGGTGCGCTGCACGCCGTCATCGATTTCGGTTGCGCCGCAGTGGGCGATCCAGCCTGCGACCTCGCGATCAACTGGACACTGTTCGACAACGAAGCTCGACACGCTTTTCGTTCGACACTGCCGGTCGATGCCGGCACCTGGGCGCGCGGGCGTGGCTGGGCGCTCTGGAAGGCGCTCATTACGAGCGCGAAACTCGCTGACGGCTTACGCGAGAACGATCCGTCGAACCGCACGATCCGACGCGTACTGGACGACTACCGCCGCGAGCATGGTGGCTGAGGGCCGAGTCATCACTCGCGGCGCGATCGCGATCATGGCGTGCCGCTGCGCTGCGGGAACAGGCACGTATGCGTTTTCACATACAGGTTCGGATTGCCGCAACGATGGCCGGCGTAGTCGATCTGCTCGCCGGGCATGAGATCGGCCGGCACCGGTTTTTTCGCAGCGGCGGGCCTGGTCTGCGCCGTGGGCGTGGTGCCGGAACGTGTCGATGCGCAGCCCGCGAACAACGGGACGATCAGGACTGCGATCAAGGCTAGGCGAATGGCGGGACGATGCACTTTTCGGTCCGGAAGGGAAGTCTGAACAAGGCCGCTCGCTTTCCATACAGCTATCGCAAACAGCGTGAATGCCGCCGGCCACATCGACCATCGGCGGACTTCATGTTCCGCTTCCCGCTCATCGCACCCATGACGCGGACATGACGATTGCGTCATGTCGGTCGCGTCCGAACGACGCCTCTCCTCATCACGCAATCTGACGCATTTTTCATCTCGCGATCACGATCACGCACGGCTGCTTTCGCATACTGGGTCCATGGTTCGCCACCCGGCGGCCCTGATCAAGGAGAGCACTCGATGAAAACGGCAAAACTCGCAGCACTGTTCGTCACCGCCACGCTGTCGCTCGGCATGGCCACGCAGGCCGCATTTGCGCAGACGCAAACGCAGGGCAAGACCCGCACGCAGGTCGTCAATGAACTGAAGCAGGCGCAGCACGACGGCGTCGTGCCGGTGAGCAAGACGCAGTACCCGCCGACCGGCGAGCTCGTCACGCGCAACAAGGAGCTTCACGGGATTTCGGTGCATGGCGGCGAGAAGAAGCCGCAGACCGACAATCACGACAACCTGACCGCGCAGAAATGACGCTCGGTCATACCACCGCGGGCAGCGCGCCGCGCGCGGCCGCCTCATGGCGAACGCGCGGGCGTGCCCGCCGGCGGTGTCAGGTATGGATGGCCGCCGGCCGATTCAGTTCGGCCGGCCGTCGCGGAAACCGCAGCCAGAACGTCGTGCGCCGGCCCGGGTCGCTGTCGACGCCGCATTCGCCGCCGTGATTGTCCATGATCGACCGGACGATCGCGAGACCCAACCCGGTACCCTGCGCCGAGTTGTGCCGAGACGGATCGACGCGATAGAAGCGCTCGAAGATCCGCCCGACATGCTGGGCCTCGATGCCGGGCCCCGTATCCGACACGGCGATCGTCGTTCCTCCGCCCTGCTCCACGCAATCGATCGTCACGATGCTGCCGCGCGGCGCGTACGCCAGCGCATTCGACAGCAGGTTGCTCAGCGCGCGCTGATACAGCGTCAGATCCGCATCGACCCACGCATGGCCGTCGACCTTCACCGTCACGCCGGCATCCTCCGCGAGCGGCTCGTAGTAGCCGGCGACGCGCCCCGCCTCCTCCGATGCATCCAGGCGCCGCACGCTGATTGACGTGCCGGCCTGTTCCGAACGCGCGAGAAACAGCATGTCCTCGATCATCCGCGACAGCCGCTGGTATTCGTCGATGCTCGACTCGATCACGTTCCGGTATTCCTCCGCGCTGCGCGGCTGCGACAGCACGACCTGCGCGGCCGCCTGAAGGTTCGTGAGCGGCGTGCGCATGTCGTGCGCGAGGTTCGACGAGAACTGGCTCAGCCGCGTGAACGATTCGTTCAATCGCTCGAGCATGCCGTTGAACGCGTGCTCGAGCTCCTTCAGCTCACCAGCGGTATCCAGCTCGGGCAACGGATGGGCGAGCCGGCTCGTCGACATCTGTTCGGCACGCGCCGCGAAGCGCCGCAACGGACTCAGCCCGAGCGCCGCGATGCCATACGCGATTGCGGCTGCGAGCACCACGCCGAACACCTCGATCACGACGATCGTATAAGCGTGCGTGCGCAGCAGCAGCACGTCGGCGCTACGGTCGTACTGCACCACGACGCGCACCACGGGCGCACCTGCGCCGGCAAGCGGCACGGTCGCCACGAGATACTGCTGCCGCGCGCCGGGCGGTGCGACACCGACCGGTACGCGCCCCGCATCCAGCAACATCAGCGGCGCGACCAGACGGAAGCTGGGTGTGCCGACCAGGCGCTTACCGGTGGCATCGAAGATCGCGAGATCCATGTTCGGATGGCCGTGCAACTGGTCGATCCAGATATCGGTGTTGCGCGCGACGTCGGTCGTCGAACGTGCTTCGGCCAGGTGCGCGCCCAACGCGGCGGAAATACCGGCCATCTGCTCGGCTGCCGTCGTTTCCACGCGATTGCTCAGCGCCTCGTAGAGCGCAACACCGCTCGACGCGAGAATCACCGAGGTCGACAGGATGATCAGCGCGGTCAGGCGTCCGCGCAGCGTGCGCGGCAGCAGGCGCGCGATCATGTCGCGCTGCCGCCGCGCGCCTCGAGCACGTAGCCCATCCCGCGCACGGTGTGGATCAGCTTCGGGTCGTATGCGTCGTCGATCTTCGAGCGCAGCCGCCGGATCGCCGAATCGACGACGTTCGTGTCGCTGTTGAAATTCATGTCCCAGACCTGCGACGCGATCGTCGCACGCGGCAGGATCTCGCCCTCGCGGCGCATCAGCAGCCACAACAGCGCGAATTCCTTCGCGGTCAGCAGGATCGTGTCGCCCTGCCGGGTGGCCTTGCGGCGCGTCAGGTCGAGTTCGAGGTCGGCCACGCGCAGCGTGTTCGAATCGCGCGGCTGGCCGCGCCGAAGGATCGACTTGATGCGCGCGGTCAGCTCGACGAAGTCGAACGGCTTCGCGAGATAGTCGTCGGCGCCGAGCTCGAGCCCCTTCACGCGGTCGCCGACGTCGTCGCGCGCGGTCAGGAACAGCACGGGCGTCGACTTGCTGCGCCGCAGGTTCTGCAGCAGCGTCCAGCCGTCCTGCCCGGGCAGCATCACGTCGAGCACGAGCAGGTCGTACTCCTCGGTCTCGGCCTGGTGCTGGCCCGTGATGCCGTCCTCGACCCAGTCGACGACATAGCCGGCCTCGGTGAGCCCCTTGCGCAGGTACGCGCCCGTCTTCGGTTCATCTTCGACAATCAGAATTCGCATCACGCATTACCCTTGAAGAAACCCAGCCGGCGCAGCACGCCCAGGCCGAAGCCGCCGCGCAACGCCGCGCGCCACGACACCGCATGGCTGACACGGTACAGCACCGGCAGCACCAGCAGCGTCAGCGCCGTGGACGACAGGATACCGCCGATCACGACCGTCGCAAGCGGACGCTGCACCTCGGCGCCAGTGCCGGTCGCGAACGCCATCGGCAGGAAGCCGAGCGACGCGACGAGCGCGGTCATCAGCACCGGCCGCAGCCGCGTGAGCGCACCTTCGCGCACGGCGGCCTCGAGCGGCATCCCTTCGTCGCGCAGGTTGCGGATGAACGAGATCATCACGAGCCCGTTGAGCACGGCCACGCCCGACAACGCGATGAAGCCGACCGCCGCCGTGATCGACAGCGGGATCCCGCGCAGCCACAGCGACACCACGCCGCCGCTCAGCGCGAACGGAATGCCGGTGAACACGAGCAGCCCGTCCTTCACGTTGTTGAACATCACGAAGAGCAGCACGAACACCATGAACAGCGCGAGCGGCACGACGAGCTTCAGGCGCTCGCTCGCGCTTTGCAGCTGCTCGAACTGCCCGCCCCACGACACCCAGTAGCCGGCCGGCACGCGCACGTCCTGCTGCAACAGCTCGCGCGCATCGGCGACGAACGAGCCGACGTCGCGGCCGCGCACGTTCGCGCTGACGACCACCCGCCGCTTGCCGTCCTCCCGGCTGATCTGGTTCGGGCCCGGCGCGACGTCGATCGTCGCGAGCTCCGCGAGCGGCACATACGGCGCCGCTGCGAGCGGTGCGCTGGCGCCGGCCGCCGGTGCGGGCAGCGCGATCGGCAGCCGCTTGATCGCCTCGATGTCCGAGCGCAGCTCGTCGGGCAGCCGCACGACGATGTCAAAGCGGCGGTCGCCCTGGAACAACGTGCCGGCCTTCTGCCCGCCGACGGCCGCGGCCACCGAGTCCTGCAGGTCGGCGACGCTGACGCCATAGCGCGCGAGCTTGTCGCGATCGAGGTTGACGGTCAGCACCGGCAGGCCGGTGGTCTGCTCGACCTTCACTTCGGACGCGCCCGGCACCTTCTGCAGCGCGGCCGCGATCTGCTCGCCGGTCTGGTTCAGCACGGCCATGTCGTCGCCGAAGATCTTCACGGCGACGTCGCTGCGCACGCCCGAGATCAGTTCATTGAAGCGCAACTGGATCGGCTGCGAGAACTCGTAGGCGTTGCCCGGCAGCTCGGCGAGCGCTTCCTCGATCTCGCGCACCAGCTGGTCGCGCGGTTTCTTCGGGTCGGGCCACTTGTCGGCAGGCTTCAGCATGATGTAGCCATCCGACAGGTTCGGCGGCATCGGGTCGGCCGCGATCTCGGCCGTGCCGGTGCGCGCGAACACGCGCTCGATCTCGGGGAAGCGCGCTTTCAGCGTCTTCTCGATCGACTTCTGCATCTCGACCGACTGCGACAGGCTCGTGCCGGGAATCCGCAATGCGGCAACCGCGAGGTCACCCTCGTTGAGACTCGGGATGAACTCGCTGCCGAGCCGCGTGGCCAGCCCGAGCGTGGCCAGCACAATCACGCCCGCGCCGATCATCACGCGCGCCGGGCGCGTCATGAACGCGGCGAGCGCCGGTTCGTACGCGCGCCGCGCCCAGCCCATCAGCCGGTTCTCCTTCTCTTCGACGCGCTCGCCGATGAACAGCGCGACGGCCGCCGGAATGAACGTGACGGTCAGCACCATCGCGGCCGCGAGCGCCATCACGACGGTAATGGCCATCGGGTGGAACATCTTGCCTTCGACACCCGTCAGCGCAAAGATCGGCAGGTACACGACCATGATGATCAGTTGCCCGAAGATCAGCGCGCGGCGCGCTTCCTGCGATGCACCGAACACCTCCGAGAAGCGCTCGTCGCGCGTCAGCGGCCGGCCGGCGGCGGCCTGCGCATGCGCGAGCCGCCTCACGCAGTTCTCGACGATCACCACCGCGCCGTCGACGATGATCCCGAAGTCGAGCGCACCGAGACTCATCAGGTTCGCGCTTACCTTCGCGTTCACCATCCCGGTGAAGGTCATCAGCATCGACAGCGGGATCACGAGCGCCGTGATCAGTGCCGCGCGCATGTTGCCGAGGAACAGGAACAGCACGGCGATCACGAGGATCGCGCCTTCGAGCAGGTTCTTCTTCACCGTTGCGACGGCCTTCTCGACGAGCACCGTGCGGTCGTACACCGGAATCGCCTTCACGCCGGACGGCATCGTGCGGTTCACGTCCTCCATCTTCGCGGCGACGGCCTTCGCGACCGTGCGGCTGTTCTCGCCCATCAGCATGAAGACCGTGCCGAGCACGACCTCCTCGCCGTTCGCCGTCGCCGCGCCGGTGCGCAGCTCGCGGCCGATGTCGACCAGCCCGACGTCCTTCATCCGCACCGGCACGCCGCCGACGTTGGTCAGCACGATGTTGGCGATATCGTCGACGGTGCGTGCCTGGCCCGGCACGCGCACGAGATACTGCTCGCCGCGCTTCTCGATGTAGCCGGCGCCGACGTTGTCGTTGTTGCGCTCCAGCGCGCGCACGACGTCGGCGAGCGTCAGCCCGTACGACATCAGCTTGGCCGGATTCGGCGCGACGCGGTATTCCTTCACGTAGCCGCCGATCGAGTTGACCTCGGTCACGCCGCGCACGTTGCGAAGCTGCGGCCGGATGACCCAGTCCTGCAGTTCGCGCAGGTCGGCCGCGGTATAGCGCGTGCCGTCGGACTTGCGCGCATTGGCGTCGGCCTCGACGGTCCACAGGTAGATCTCGCCGAGGCCCGTCGACGTCGGCCCCATCGCGGGCGCGATGCCGGCCGGCAGCTTGTCCTTCGCCTCCTGGATGCGCTCGTTGACGAGCTGTCGCGCGAAGTAGATGTCGGTGCCGTCCTTGAAGATCACCGTGACCTGCGACAGCCCGTAGCGCGAGATCGAACGCGTCTGCTCGAGGCCCGGCAGGCCTGCCATCACGGTCTCGACCGGATAGGTGATGCGCTGCTCGGCCTCCAGCGGCGAATAGCCGGGCGCGGAGGTGTTGATCTGGACCTGCACGTTGGTGATGTCGGGCACCGCGTCGATCGGCAGCTTCTGGTAGCTGAACACACCCAGCGCGGCCACGGCCGCGATCGCCAGCATCACGAGCCAGCGGTGCGCAATCGCAAAGCGGATCAGGCGCTCAAACATGACGGGATTCCTTGAAGCGGGGCACGGTCACCCTCGACGGACGGGCCGCCCGGCCGGTCACCCGGCGGGCCGGAAAGCGGGCCGCATACCGGGCCGCGAGTCGCGCAACGGCGCACACGTAACGCTCATTCATGTTCCGCGCTCCCCTTGCCGAGTTCGGCCTTCAGCACGAAGCTGTTCGATGCCGCGTATTCCTGGCCCGGCTTGAGGCCCTTCAACACTTCGGTCGCACGCTCGTCGCGCCGCCCGGTTTCGACAGCCTGGGCGACGAAGCCCTTCGACGAGCGCACGAAGACGGACGGCGCGCCGTCGACGTCCTGCAGCGCATCGCTCGCGACCGCGAGCGGCACGCCCTGCTTGCCCGCATCGACCGACACGTTCACGAACATGCCGGGCCGCCACACGCCGTCCGGGTTCGGCAGCACGACGCGCGCGGGCGCGGTGCGCGTCTGTTCGCCGAGCAACGACCCCACGTATGCGATCGGGCCGCTCGAGCGCGATTCGAACGCGGTCGCGATGACCGTCGCGTCGCGGCCGACCCGCACGTCATTCAGCCGCTGCGCCGGTACGGCCATCTCGGCCCATACCGTCGACAGGTCGGAGATCACGAACATGCTGGCATCGGCCGCGATCGCTTCGCCCGGCGTCGCATGCTTCTCGACGATCGTGCCCGCGAACGGCGCGCGCAGTTCGTAGCGGTTCAGCGCACCCGCGCCGACCGGTGCGTTCAGCGCGGCGAGCTTCTGCCGCGCGTTCTGCACGGCGATCTCGGCTTCACGCAACTGCACCTGCGCCTGCTGGTAGTCCTGCTCGGCCGAGATGCGCTCCTTCCACAGCGTGCGTTCGCGCTCGTAGGTCGCGCGTGCGCCCGACAGCCGGCGCTCGGCCGTCAGCAGCTCGCTGCGCCGGTCGGCAAGATCGGTGCTCGCGATCACGGCCAGCACCTGCCCCTTTGCAACGTTCTGCCCGAGCGACACCGACACCTGCTCGACGATGCCGGCCACGCGCGGCACCACGTGCGCGGTGCGGTCCTCGTTGAACTTGATCTCGCCCGGCAACTGGAACGGCGTCGCGATCTGCGCGGGGCCGGCCTTCGCGAGCGCGATCTTCGAGGTCGCGAGCTGCGCGTCGGTCAGTGCAATCGCGCCGTCGGCGCGGGCGAACGGGAACGATGCCGATTCATTGCCTGCCTTCACGTCGATCGTCGCATCGAACACGTGCGGCTTGCCGATCGACTGCGCGGACACGAACTTCTGGCCGGCCGCGTCGAAACGCAACGGCTCGTGCGTGCGGTCGTAGCGAACCAGCGTGCCGGACACGGTGACGCCCTTGTCGGCCGGCTTGCCGTCGACGAACGGATAGACGATGAGGCGCGCATCGCCGGGCTTCTCCGTCATCACGATTTCGACGGACAGCTTGCCGCGCTTGAGCACGACACCGCCGCGCTCGCCGGCCGCTTCGGCGGATGAAGCGGCTCCGGCAGCGGCCGCGCCGTTGCCGGAGCCGCCGCTGTTGCGTGTGACGCCGAGTGCGCCGAGGACGATCCCGGCACTGCCGAGCACGACCGCCGCGATGATCAGGATTCTGCTGCGTGACATGGTGATCCTTCAGGTAAGAGAGGCGTCTGGTGCGCTATTGCGCGACCGGTGCGAGCGGCGTACCGACGAGCCGGCCGATGTCGGCGCGGGCCGTATGCGCACCGGCGAGCGCGCGCACGTATTGCGACTGGCCCTGGAACAGCGTGCGTTGCGCGTCGAGCACGTCGAGGAAGCTGAACTTCCCGAGCTCGTAGCCGCGCGACATCGCATCGAGCGCGAGGCGCGCAGCCGGCAGGATGTCGACCTTCAGCCGCTGCGCTTCCTGCGCGGCGGCTTCGAAATTCGTGTACGCCTGCGTAAGGTCCAGCCGCAGGCGCGTGCGTTCTCGATCGAGATCGGCATTCGCGCGCTCGGCCTTGTGCGTCGCCTCGAGCAACGCGCCCTTGTTCGTGTTGAACAGCGGAATCGGGATCGACACGCCGACCACCGCCTGGTTGTCCGGCACGCCGCCCGTGGTCACGCGCTTCACGCCGGCACTGATCGTCACGTCCGGAATGCGCCGCGCGCGTTCGAGCGACACGGCCGCATTCGAGCGCAGCATCTCGGCGCGCGCGACCCGCGCGAGCGGCGCATCGTCGAGCTGCGCGGTCAGCGCGGTCAGCGGCTCGACCGGCGGCACGGCTTCGAGATCGCCCTGCACGGCAAGCCGGCCGTCGCGCGCTTCGCCCATCACCGCGTTCAGCTTCTCGCGTGCGACCTCGACACGGCCGCGCGCGGTCACGACTTCGATCTGCACGCCGGCCGCCGCCACGTGCGCCTTGGTCGCCTCGACCGGCGACACCTTGCCGGCCTGCGCACGGCGGTTCGCGAGATCCGCAGAGCGCGCGGCGATCGCGGCCGATTCCTCGGTCACCTGAAGCTGGCGCTGCGCGGCGAGCAGCCCGTAGAACGCGGCGATCACGTCGGCGCGCACGACGGCGCCCTGCTCGTCGAGCGACGCATTGGCTGCTTCCCTGCCGTACGACGCGACATCGAGCCGCGCGCTGCGCTTGCCGCCGAGTTCGATCGTCTGGTTGATCATCGCGGTCGACGTGCGTTCGGCGCGTCGAAACCCTTCCTGCAGGAACGACACTTCGGGATTGGGGCGCGCGCCGGCCTGCATCAGCGCGCCGGCCGACGCGGGGACGTCCGCGCGCGCGCCGCGCAGCGCCGGATTGTTCCGGGCCGCGACGGAAAGCGCATCGGTGAGCGTCAACGAAGTGGAAGGGAGAGCGTCGGGGGGCGGTGCGCCGATCGGCGCGGCGCTGCCGGAGGCAGCCGGCGCCGGCCCCGGCGACAGCGACGGCTGCGCATGAGCCGTCGCGGCCATCGCGAAGACGATGGCCACGGCGAGGTTGAGCTTGAGCATGTTCGGTTCTGCGGTAACGGTTCGCGACCGATGCTACGGTCCGGCCGCAGTGCGAACATGAGGCGAAGATGACATTTCCGTCATCTTGGGCGCAGCCGCGCGCACGCGTGCAGTGCCCCGCAGGAGCCATGCCCCGCTTCGGCGATCAGGAGAATTCGATGAACGTGCGACGCAACGATCGCACGGAAGATGGCGGTGACACGGGGAATCGGTACGCGTGCGCGGCGATCCCCCGCAGGCGAATCAGGCAGCGCCTTGCTTCGCGCGCCGCCGCTGCACGAGCCAGTCGAGCAATTGCCGGCCGTCGCGCTCGCCGAACCAGCGCGCGTGACCGATCAGGTAGCCGTCGTACGCGATGTCGACGATCGCCGGCGCATCGATGATGCAGCCGAAATAGGCGACTTCCGACAGCGCGAACTCCGTATGCACGATCGGCAGCAGCGCGACCAGCGCCGCATACGCTTCATCGCTCAACGGTTCGAGCGATTCATACCCGTCGAGCAGCGCATCGATCTGCGCATACTCGACGCGGCGCGCATCGGCCGGCGCCATCCAGTCGACCGTATTGCGCTCGATCGCGAGCGCGAGATCCATCACCGCGCAGGTGCGATCCGACAGCCCGAAATCGAGTACCGTCCGCACTTGCGCGCCGGGCCCCGCGTCGGTCCACAGCAGGTTCGACGCATGCCAGTCACCGTGCGTCCACAGCGGCGGAAGCGCAGGCAGCAGCGGCACGAGACGTGCGTGATACGGGCCGATCGCATCGGACACGTCGCCGCGCCAGTCGCGCGCGCCGAGCGCGCGCACAAGCAGCGGCTGCGCATCGACCCAGCGTTCGAGCGCACCCGCCAGATCAGTGGACGACAGCACGCGAAAGCTCGACAGCAGCGTCCGCACGGGCCGCGCCGGCGCATCGTAGCCGGCCGACGCGCGATGCAGCTCGGCCAGCGCGCGGCCGGCCGCGTATGCATGCGACGCATGCGTGAACGGCTGCCACGACATCACGCCGCGATACGGATCGACACCGGGTGCCCGCACGTGTACTTCGTAGGTCCAGTCGCCGGACGCGAACGCGGTCGCACCGTCGCGATCCGCGAGTATGTCGACCACGGGCATCCCGCGCTCGCGCAGATGCGCGATGAAGCGGTGCTCTTCCTCGAGCCCTTCGACATCGCGCAGGCTCACGTGATGACGTTTGACGAACAGCCCGCGCCCGTCCTTCATCTGCACCAGGACGGCCGCCGCGAACTGCCGCGGGCTGTGCCATGTGAGCCGCGCCGGCTCGCCGGCGCCGTCGATCCGGGCGAGCACCGCCGCCACCTCGTCGTGCGTCATCAGCGGCCAGTCGCGTTCGGCCAGCTCGCCGTCGACACCGAATTGCGGCGGCGCGACGTCAC
Organism: Burkholderia sp. Ac-20384; assembly: GCF_017104605.1. NCBI lineage: Bacteria > Pseudomonadati > Pseudomonadota > Betaproteobacteria > Burkholderiales > Burkholderiaceae > Burkholderia > Burkholderia sp. Ac-20384. The sequence continues at coordinate 19,097 of NZ_JAAGPE010000142.1, forward strand.
GCGACAGGGATCCGTCCGGCTCGAGTGGGAATGACATGAACGACGTTGCTCCGTGGTTGATTCAGATCGGCGCGTGGCTCAGCGCACGCCGCCGCCCGTTGCCAGCGCACCGCCGGCCGCCGCGCGCAGCGCCGCGGCCGTCCGGCTCCAGTCGCGCCAGCCGACGACGGCCAGCCCGATGAACAGCGCATAGAGTCCGGCCGTCAGATACAGTTCCTTGAACACGAACATCCCGACGTACACGACGTTCACGACGATCCACAGCCCCCACGACGCGATGTAGCGCCGCGCGGTCCAGTATTGCGCGACGAGGCTGAACGCGGTCAGCGAGGCATCGACGAACGGCAGCGCCGCATCGGTCCAGCGCGCCATCATGCCGCCGAGCAGCGCGCTGCCGACGACGGCCGCGATCAGGTCGGGCAGCATCTGCATCGGTCGCACGCCCGTGACGGGTGCCACGTCGCCGGCCGGCGCCGCGCTGCCGTCGGCCTCGCTGGCGCGCTGTGCGAGCCAGCGTTGCCAGCCGTACACCTGCAGCACCGCGAACGCGCCCTGCAGCAGCATGTCCGAATACAGCTTCGCGTCGAAGAAGATCCAGCCGTACAGCGCGACCGACACGAGCCCGACTGGCCAGCACAGCATGCGCCGCTTCGCGGTCAGCCAGATCGCGAGCGCGCTGACGATCACGCCGGCGATTTCGAGTGGGGACATCGTCTGTGCTCTCCAGGTTGGCTGCCGGGGCCGCGCATCACGCGGCGGATTCCGGACGGTCAGAAATCATAGGTCAACGACACGCGCGCGGTGCGCGGCGCACCCGGGAACAGGTACGCATCGCCCTGCTGCTCGCCTGCGTCGCGCCAGTAGAACTTGTTGAACAGGTTGTCCACCGACACGCGCAACACCGTGCGATGGCCGCCGATCTTCGTCGTATAGCGCGCGCCGAGATTGAACACGAACCACGACGGCACGCGCGCTGTGCCCTCCTCGTTCGCATTGCGGGCCGCGCTGTACTCGACGCCGCCCAGCACGTTCAGCCCCGCGACGCCCGGTACCGCGTAATCCGCATACAGCGACGCGCGCAGCGCGGGCACGTTGATGATCTGGTGCCCCTCGTACGCCGGCGAACCCGAATCGTACGCACGTGCGCGAATCGCCGCGACGCTGGCCGTCAGCCCCAGGCGCTCGGTCACGCGCCCGGCTGCGCCGAGCTCGATCCCCTGGTGCCGCTGCGTGCCGCGCTGCACGAACGTGTAGCTCGTGCCCGACGCATCCGGGTCGGCAAACTGGAACGGCTTGCTGATCGAGAACACGGCGGCCGTGAGGCTCAGCCGGTCGAGCCAGTCGTATTTCGCGCCGACCTCGAACTGGTGCGATTCGACGGGCGGCAGGAACGCATATGCGTTGGTCGCGCGCACGGGCGCCTGGTCGCCGAGCGACAGCGCCTTGCTGTACGACGCGTACAGCGACAGCACGTTCACCGGCTTGTAGACGAGCGCGACCTGCGGCAGGAACACCGAGCGGTCGGTATGCGTCGTGTCGCCGTCGAGGCTGCTCCAGCTGCGCTGGCGCAGCAGCACTTGCTTGCCGCCCGCGAGCACCTGCCAGTGTTCGCCGATGCTGATGCGGTCGAGCCCGAACACGCCGTACTGCCACGCATCGAGGCGCGGATACGACGGGCCGGGCGAATTCGGCGACGGCGAGAACGTCGTGTCGGGCCCGTAGACGTTCTCGCTGCCCACGTAGTCGTACACGGCGTCGGCCATGCTCACGACGCGGCGCTGCACGCTCACGCCGAGCGTCAGCTCGTGTCGCAGCGGGCCCGTCGCGAACTTGCCGGTCGTGACCGCGCGCAGGTCGTCGTTGCGACGATATTCGCCGGGGCTGCGGAAGTCGTAGACGTCGTAGTCGCCGTTCGCGCCGAAGAAGAACGGCGACGTCGCGCCGGCCGTGCAGCTCGCCGCGTACGAGCAGCCGTATGCGAACGCGCTGTTGTCGTCGATCATCGTGCGGCTTCGGCCGGCGGCGATGTAGGCCTTCCAGTCGTCGCTGAACTGGTAGTCGAAGCGCGCGTTCAGGTTCAGCGCGTCGGTCGTCACCGGCTTCGCCCACGGCTGCGTGCCGAGTGCCTTCGATGTCGTCTTGATCGACGGCACGACGGTGCCGCCGAGCAACTGGTAGCCGGGCGCGGAACGCTGGATCCACTGCTGGAATTCGGCATTGAGCTGGAGGCTCGCGCGCGGGCTGATGTCCCAGTCGGCGGCGATCGAGCCGAACGTACGCCGCCCGTTCGTGCCGTCGATGTACGAGTGCATGTTCTCCTTCGCGGCATTGATCCGGAAGCCGAACTGGTTGTCGGGGCCGAAGCGGCGGCCGAGATCGACGGCCGCCGACGTCGAGCCGCGGCTGTCGACGCCACCCGTCACGCTCGCGACGTTCGCCGAGCGCTTCGTCACGAAGTTGATCACGCCGCCCGGCGCGACGACGCCGCTGTCGATGCCGGCCAGCCCCTTCAGGATCTCGACGCGCTCCTTGTTCTCGAGCGGCACGTTCTGCTCGCCGGACACCGTCAGCCCGTCGATCCGGATCGCGCTCGCGAGATCGACCGGAAAGCCGCGGATCGCAAAGCCTTCGAAATAGCCGACCGGCGCATAGTCGTTGACGACCGACGCGTCGTTGCGCACGACGTCGCTCAACCGCTTCGCCTGCTGGTCGTCGAGCTGCGCGCGCGTGACGACGCTCACCGATGCCGGCGTGTCGCGCAGCGGTGTGTCGTCGAGCCCCGCGACCGACGCGTTGCGCACGCGCAGCGCGTTGCCGCGCTCGCCGCTCACCGTGATCGTCGGCAGCGTCGCGCTGCCGGCTGCGTCGGCGTCCGGCGCCGGCGTGTCGCCCTGCGCCGCGGCGGCCTGTGCCGCGAAAAGCGTGATGCCGAGACCGACGCCAAGCCCGACCTTCGCGCGCCGCCGCCGTGCGGGCGACGCTGTTGTTCTATTCACCGTCATTGTTCTGGATGGAAAACTCGCCACTCGACCCTGTCGAAACCCGTTACGAAGCTGCGAAGCGTGCCCGCGACCGGACCCAGCCCTTCCGCCGGACGCATGCACCGGCTCGACATTCATCAGACGAACCGGGCGATACGGCACGCAAGCGGGCCGTTCGGCCGGAAAGACGCAGGATGGGTCGGATTCAGGTGACGCACCGGGAACCGACGCAGCCGTCGACGGATTCGTCGGGGGCGTGTCGGGCGCCGGCTGCATCGCGCGGTCTGGTCATGCGGGGGGACGCTTCGAACGCCTCGGTGCGGGCGCGACGTACTTGCGCGCACCGTTCGATGGAACAGCGGCGTGCCCGTCGCGCGCGACATCGCGGCGCGGCGCGCATTTTACCCCGGACAGGGCCGGCCGCCCTGGAATCGGGCGAAATGGGAGGCGGCGAAGGCGGGAATCGGGACAGTGCGACTCGGGCGGCACGGCGACGGCGCCGATGTGCGCGTGACTGGCGTCGCGCACGGCCGCCTCGATAACCGGCGCAGTTGCGCGCCGGTCATGCGGCTGGGATTCGGAGCGGAAGCGTGTGCCCGCTCGCGATCCGGCGGGTGACCGCTCAGAACCCCTGCATCGTCACGGTCGGATCGACGACCAGGTGCACGACGCCGTAGATGACCGCCCCGACGAGCACCGCGAGGATGATCGCCACGAACGGCAGCAGCGTGAAGTTGGCGTTCGCGAGATCGGTTGCGTGCGCCTTGCTGTTGCGTACGCCGAAGAAACTCCACAGGACCAGTTTGATCATGCCGAGCAGTTTCATGATTGCGCTCCTTTCATCTATCGGTTGACGCTATCGTCGATCCGACCGGCATCCGAAAAAAGAAGCAGTTGCGCGCGCTTTTCGCGCAGCAGGCCGTCTGCGGCGGCATGTCGCAGGGTGTGTCAGCGGTCGAGCACGAGCGGCTCCGACCCTTGCACGGGCCGCGCGACGCACAGTAGCGCGCACCCGGGTTCGACCGGTGCATCGGGCGCCTGCTCGTAGTCGACCGCGCCGGACAACACGCGCGTCGCGCACGTGCCGCACGACCCGGAGCGGCATTCGGACGGCACATCCACGCGCTGCCCCTCCGCGAATTCGAGCAAGGTGCCGTCGGCAGGCGTCCACGCGGCTTCGCGGCCCGTACGCCGGAACACGATCGGCACGCTCGCCACCGCTGGCGTTGCGGCCGCGCGGGTCGCGCTGCGTACCACGCTCGACGGCCCGAATGCCTCGAAACGGATGCGTTCGTCCGGCACGTTCAGCGCGCGCAATCCGTCGTACAAGTCGCGCATGAATGCAGACGGCCCGCAAAGGTAGAAGTCGTAATCGTCGAACGAAAGGATCCGCTTCAGTTGAGCGATGTCGATGCGGCCGGCATGGGCTGCCGAGCCTTCCTGAGGATGACTGTCGAACCAGTGGAGTGACAACCGTTCGTCGGTGGCCGCAACGCGTGCCAGTTCCTCGGCGAACGGGCGATCATCCGATTCGCGCGCACCGTGCACGAACACCACGCGACGCGACGGTTGGTCGTCGGCCAGTGCACGGTGCAGCATCGCGAGCATCGGCGTGATGCCGATACCGGCCGACACGAGCACGGCCGGACGCGGGCTCGCGAGATCGAACGAGAAGCGGCCGCGCGGCATCTGCGCGTCGACCGTCATGCCCAGGTGCGCGTGATCGTGCAGCCAGGCCGATACGCGCCCTTCGCGCTTCACGGTGATCCGGTAATGCGCACCGCCCGGTGCATCGGAGAGCGTGTAGCTGCGAATCGCCGGCGAATCGCTGCCCGGCAGCGCAACGCGCAGCGTCAGGTGCTGCCCGGCTTCGTAGGCGGGCAACGTGCCGCCGTCCACCGGTTCGAAATGGAACGAGCGGATCGCACGCGCTTCGTCGACGATCTTTGCGATGCGCAGCGGCCGCCATGAGGGTGCCGATGTCGATGCGGGCGTCGATGCCGATGTTGATGTTGATGTTGATGTTGATGCCGATGCAGATGCAGATGCAGATGCCGATGCGGATGCGGATGCGGATGCGGATGCGGATGCGGATGCAGATGTTGATTCGGGTGTGGATGCGGACGGCACCACCACTACGGCTACGGCTGCATTTGCGTTTGCGCCTGCGCCCGCACCCGCACCCGCCGCCATCGCCGCGAACTGCGGCGCACGTTCGACCGCCGACCACCGGAACGGCAGCACCGCGCGCATGCGCCGCACCTCCCGCACATGGAACCGCACGACCCGCTGCGCACCGTCGAACGACGCGACGAGCGGCCCGTCCCACACGATCTCGGCGCGCGCGGCCACGTACATCAGGTCGCCGTTGTCGAAATCGACGAACAGCAGCCCCGCGCGCGGGTCGTGCTGCAAATTGCCGAGCGTGTTGAAGAAGCGGTTGCCGCTGAAATCCGGTGTCGTCAGCGTGCGCGCATCGTCGACCCGCACGAAGCCCGGCATCCCGCCGCGATGCGACACGTCCGCGCCGCGCGCGGCGCCCGCGTCCGCCGACGTGTTCCCGCTCGCGACGAAGAACGTATCGGCCTGCGCCAGCAGCGCTCGATCGGCATCGTTCAACGCGTCCGACACGTCGGGCCCGGCGGACGTATCGACTTCCCGTGCGACGAACGTCGGCTTGCGGCCCTGGATGTACTTCGCACAGTTGCCGAAGCTCTGCTCGACCGCGATCGTCAACGCATCGCCGTCGATCGCGCGCACGACGCCGTTGACGCGATTGCGCCGGCGCGTATCGAATTCGATGCCCAGCCCGCCGAGCGGCGCGCCCGGCTGCCAC
>NZ_JAAGPE010000143.1:0-24398 GCF_017104605.1 Burkholderia sp. Ac-20384
TGGGGCGCAACTGCGTTTTACCGGGGCAAAGCTAGGCGTCGGCGGCGTCGGGAGTGTCGGCGCCGTCGGGCAGCGCGGCGAGTGCGGCCGGCACGAGCGTGGCCGCGAGCGAAGGGGTTGCCGCGATGCGGACGGGTTCGGCGGTTTCAGCGCCGAGCGCCCGGGCGCGCGCCTCGATCGCACGCAGGCCGACCAGCGAGCGCTCGACTTCCTCGTAGAGCAGGAACGCGCGCCGCGTTGGCGTGACGCGCGGGCCGTGGCGGTCGAACAGCGCGTAGCCTAGATCGGCTTCGAGCTCCTGGATCTGTCGCGTGACGGCCGGCTGCGAGCGGCCGAGCAGTTCGCCCGCGCCGGTCACGCTGCCGGCCGACATGACCGCGGAAAAGGCTTCGAGTTGATGCAGCTCCATGACACCTTCCGATGATGCGATTTGCGCATTGTAGAAGTGTGAGCATGCGCGATTCATATAATGATTTTTGCTATCGACAGCGTGAAAACTGCGAAGCGCTCGATCGTCGCGATGCCCGGTGGTGCGAGCGTGTGGGTCGGTTTCGACGGGTGACGTGAACGAAACGCCAATCGAATCAACGTGATGCGATCCATGCCGGCACATCGCGCGATGCAGGGCGTGCAGGCGAGCGTTCGCGAGCCCCCAACCCTTCGCGCTGCGCACGATATCGATATGCGCAAAACTTCGTTGGATCGTCCTGAACCGGATGGTTACATGCCCTCACTCTTTTCGACTGACTGAAGCTGGGGGACGCATGAACGTTTCGGGGAACGACGCACGCGGTGCATGGCGGCGCGTGCTGGGCACGGTGGCGGCGCTCGCTGCCGCATGGGGCTTGTCGACGGGCGGCGCGCTCGCGGCGGGTGTGTCGGGCGAGCCGGTGGTGATCGGCGTGAGCGGTCCGCTCACGGGGCAGGATGCGCAGTACGGCGAACAATGGAAACGCGGCTTCGATCTCGCGCTCGACGAGATCAACGGTAGCGGCGGCATTCATGGCCGTCCGCTCGCCGTCGACTTTCAGGACAGCCGCAGCGATCCGCGCCAGGCGGTGGCGATCGCGCAGAAGTTCGTCGCCGATCCGCGCATCGCGATCGAGCTGGGCGACTTCTCCAGCGCGACGTCGATGGCCGCGTCGCCGATCTACCAGCGCGGGCAGCTGATCCAGTTCGGCTTCACGAACTCGCATCCGGACTTTACGAAGGGCGGTGACTATCTGTGGAGCACCGCGCTGAGCCAGGCCGAGGAGCAGCCGCTGCTCGCACGCTACGCGGTGAAGGAACTCGGCTTCAAGCGGATCGCGGTGCTGTACCTGAACACCGACTGGGGCCGCACCAGCAAGGACATCTTCGCGAAGGCGGTGGCCGGGCTCGGCGCGCAGGTCGTCGCGGCCGAAGGGTATCAACCGACCGAGAAGGATTTCCGCTCGACGCTCGTGCGGATCGGCGCATCGAAGCCCGATTCGATCGTGCTGATCTCGTACTACGCGGACGGCGCGCAGATCGTGCGGCAGGCGCGCACTTCCGGCGTCACGCTGCCGATCGCGGCAGTCGGTTCGGTGTACTCGCCGAAATTCCTCGAACTGGGCGGCGCGGCCGTCGACGGCGTCTATACCGAATCTAACTTCTTCCCGGCCGAGCCGCGCCCCGAGGTGCAGGCGTTCGTGCAGCGCTATCGCGCGAAATTCCACGCCGATCCCGATTCGTTCGTCGCGCGCGCCTACGATGCGCTGATCCTGTCGGCCGAGGTGTTGCGCCGCTACGGCACGACGCGCCAGGCCGCGCACGACGGCTTCGCAAAAATCAGCGACGTGCCGAGCGTGATCTTCGGCAAGGTGCGCTTCGATCCGCAGACGCGTCGCGTCGCCGGCGCACGCACCGTGTATCTCGTCGTGAAGCAGGGGCAGTGGGCGCTGTGGGACGGCGCAAAACCGCAGCTCGCTGCGCGTTGAACCGGAACCTGAACAGCATGCACGCATCGGACGCATCGTGATGGCTTCCTGGCTCGACTACACGCTCAACGGCCTCATCGTCGGCAACATCTACGCGCTGCTCGCGGTCGGGCTCGCGCTGATCTTCGGCGTGTCGCACCTGATCAACTTCGCGCACGGCTCGGTCTACATGGTCGGCGCGTTCATCGGCTGGCTGTGCCTGACGCGCTTCGGGTTGCCGCTGCCGGTCGCGCTCGCGGCCGTCGTCATAGGCTGCGGCGCGCTTGGCGTCGCGATCGAGCGGATCGGGTTGCGGCCGCTGCGTCACGCGGCACGCATCGCACCGCTGCTCGCGACGATCGGCATCAGCTTCATTCTCGACCAGCTTGCGCAGCTCGCGTTCGGCGCGGACCCGCGCGCGGTGCCGACGCCGCTGCCCGACTGGCATCTGCGGATCGCCGGCGCGACGCTCGGCTCGCTCGACCTGCTGATCGCGGGTATCGGCATCGCGGCGGCCGCGTTGCTGTACGGCTTCCTGCGCTTCACGCGGCTCGGCTGGGCCGTGCGTGCGACCGCACAGGATCGCGATGCGGCGCTGCAGATGGGCGTCGACGTCGACCGCGTGAACCAGACCGTGTTCGCGATCGCGTGCGCGCTCGGCGGCGTGAGCGGGCTGCTGGTCGGCATGTACTACAACAGCATCGATCCGGCGATGGGCTTCCAGGCCACGCTGAAGGGCGTGGTCGCGCTGCTGATCGGCGGGCTCGGCAACGTGCCGGGCGCGATCGCGGGCAGCCTGCTGCTCGGTCTCGTCGAAAGCTACGGCGTTGCGCTGTTCGGTACCAGCTATCGCGACCTGTTCGCGTTCGGGCTGCTGATCGTGTTCCTCGTATGGCGGCCGAACGGCCTGTTCAGCGCGAACCGCGCGCTGCCGCCCGAGCCGATGACGGGCACCTTCCTCGCGGCCGCGAAGGCCGTGCGCGTGCCGCGCCCGGTACTCGTCGCGCTGGTCGCGCTGGCGGCCGTGCTGCCGTGGCTGGGAGCATCGCCGTACGTGCTGCAGACGCTGACCAACGCGTGGCTGTACGGGCTGCTCGCGCTGAGCCTCACGCTGGTCGCGGGCACGGTCGGGCAGATCTCGCTCGGCCACGCGGCGTTGCTCGTGATCGGCGCGTATGCGTCGGCGCTGCTGTCGTCGGATCTCGGCTGGTCGCCGGCCGTGACGATCCCGTGCGCGGGCGTCATTACGGCCGTGCTCGGCACGCTGCTCGTCTATCCAGCATTCCGGCTGCGCGGGCACTATGTGTCGATCGCGACGCTCGGCATCGGCGAAGTGGTGAGCCTCGTGATCCTGAACTGGGACGGCCTCACGCGCGGGCCGCTCGGCATCACCGGCATCGCACCGCTGCCGTGGGCGACGACCGCGCGGGCCGCGTACTGGTTCACGTTCGCCGTGCTCGTCGTGTTCGCGCTCGTGCAGGTGCGGCTGCTGCGCTCGCATCTCGGCCGCACGCTGCGGGCGGTGCGCGAGGACGACGTTGCCGCGCGCGCGCACGGCATCGCGCCGAACCGCTACAAGGCGATCGCGTTCGCGGTCGGCGGCGTCGCGGCCGGTGTGAGCGGCGGGATTGCCGCGCATCTGTACAGCTACATCAATCACCAGACCTTCGATTCGCAGGTGTCGATCCTCGCGCTGACGATGGTGATCCTCGGCGGGCTCGGCAACGTGCTCGGCGGCATCGCCGGTGCGATCGCGCTGATCGGGTTGCCCGAGCTGTTCCGCTGGGCGGCCGACTACCGGATGCTGATCTACGGCCTCGTGCTGCTGCTGCTCGTCCGGTTCCGGCCGCAAGGCTTGCTCGGCACGGTGTGAGGAGACACGCAATGACGACTCATCGACCCTTGCTCGACGTGGAGGGCCTGACGCGCCGCTTCGACGGCGTGACTGCGCTCGACGGCGCGAGCCTGACCCTCGCCGTTGGCGAACTGCTGAGCGTGATCGGGCCGAACGGCGCGGGCAAGTCGACGCTGTTTGGCGTGATCGCCGGTGCGGTGCGGCCCACGCGCGGGCGCGTCGTGCTGCACGGTGTCGAGCTGCGCGGGCGCGGGCCGGTCGTCGCGAGCCGGCTCGGCATCGGCCGCAGTTTCCAGCAGACGAGCGCGTTCGCGCGGCTGACGGTGTTCGACAACCTGCGCTGCGCGGCGCTGCATGCGCCGGCCGAGCGGCGCCGCTGGTGGAACCGGCTGCGCGAATCGGCGTCGGTCGATCTCGCGGCCGAGCGCGTGCTGCACGACATCGGCCTCGATGCACACCGCGACACGCCGGCCGCCGAGCTGAGCTACGCGGAACAGCGCGCGCTCGATCTCGGGATCGCACTCGCGAGCGGCGCGCGCACGCTGCTGCTCGACGAGCCGACGGCCGGCATGAGCCGTGCGCAGGCGGCGCGCATGATCGCGCTGATTCGTGCGACGACGCAGGGCCGCACGGTATTGCTGATCGAGCACGACATGGATGCGGTGTTCGGCTTCGCCGAACGCATCACGGTGCTCGTGCGCGGCACGGTGGTCGCGACCGGCGCGCCCGATGCGATCCGCACCGATCCGGCCGTGCGTGCCGCCTATCTCGGCGAGGGCGGCCCATGAGCGCGTTGCTCGACATTCGCGACCTGCGCGCATGGTACGGGCTGCAACCCGTGCTCGACGGCGTCGATCTCGCGCTGGCGCCCGGCGAGACGCTCGCGCTGCTCGGCCGCAACGGCTCGGGGCGCTCGACGCTCGCGAAGGCCGTGATGGGGCTCGTGCGCACGGCAGGCTCCGTGCGCATCGGCGGCGCCGAATGCGTGGGCGCACGCACGTTCGAGATCGCGCGGCGCGGCGTGGCTTACGTCGCCGAAAGCCGCGACGTATTCCCGCTGCTGACGGTGCGTGACAACCTGCGGCTCGGGCTGCGCGGCGCCAGCGGCGCGGCCGAGCGCACGGCGCTCGAACGGTTGTTCGACCGCTTTCCGTTGCTGGCCGCACGCGCGGACGTGAAAGCGGGGCGGCTGTCGGGCGGCGAGCAGCAGGTGCTCGCGCTGGTGCGGGCGCTGGCCGGCCAGCCGCGCGTGCTGATCGTCGACGAACCGGCAGAGGGGCTCGCGCCGCTGGCCGTCGACGAAGTCGGCGCATGCCTCGCCGCGCTGCAGGCCGACGGTGTCGCGATCGTGCTGATCGAGCAGCGGCTGCAGTTCGCGCCAAGGCTCGCGCGACGTGTCGCGGTCATGGGGCGCGGACGGATCGTCTACGACGGTGCACTCGACGGCCTGGGCGGCGAGGTCGCGAACGCATGGCTGAGCGCCGGCTGACGGCGCGCGCGATTGTTCGGGAAACTCCGCCAGTCAATTCGTGTCGAGCCGCTTTATCGCCGCCGCACCGCACAGTAAATTGCCAGTCATACCGGTTGCGCATCGACGCAACAACCCGGCAACCGGCACCATCCATCAAGCGTCTTCTGACTGAGGAATGAGATCATGAGCAAGCTGGCAAACAAGGTAGCGATCGTCACGGGCGGATCGAAGGGCATCGGCGCGGCGATCGCGAAGGCGCTGGCCGCGGAAGGCGCGTCGGTCGTGGTCAACTACGCGAGCAGCAAGGCGGGCGCCGACGCGGTCGTCAGCGCGATCGTCGAAGCCGGTGGCCGTGCGGTCGCGGTTGGCGGCGACGTGTCGAAGGCGGCCGATGCACAGCGCATCGTCGATACCGCGATCGACACGTACGGCCGTCTCGACGTGCTCGTCAACAATTCCGGCGTGTACGAATTCGGCGCGATCGAGGCGATCACGGAAGAACATTACCGCCGTCAGTTCGACACGAACGTGTTCGGTGTGCTGCTGATGACCCAGGCAGCCGTCAAGCATCTCGGCGAAGGCGCGAGCATCGTCAACATCAGCTCGGTGGTGACCAGCATCACGCCGCCCGCGAGCGCCGTGTACAGCGGCACCAAGGGCGCGGTCGACGCGATCACCGGCGTGCTCGCGCTCGAACTCGGCCCGCGCAAGATTCGCGTGAACGCGATCAACCCGGGGATGGTCGTGACCGAGGGCACGCACAGCGCGGGCATCATCGGGTCCGATCTCGACAAGCAGGTGCGCAGCGAGACGCCGCTCGGCCGCCTCGGCGAGCCGGACGACATCGCGTCGGTGGCCGTGTTCCTCGCATCGGACGATGCACGCTGGATGACCGGCGAGCATCTCGTCGTGAGCGGCGGGTTGAACTGATCCGGCAACGGCGGTGCGGCGGCGCGCCCGCGCCGGTCGTGCCGCCCGTTTCGTTACGCGTGCATCGCGAGCGCGTAACGGCCGACGTGCCACTGCAGGCTCTCGACGACGAGCGCGTGATTGTGCGCCGAGTCGAGCCCCGCGATCGTCATCGCGCCGACGATGCCGGTGCCGGCGATCCGCAACGGCACGCCGCCGCCGTCGAGCGCATAGTCGTCATCCGACAGCCCCTGCGACTGCAGCGACCAGCCGGCACGGCGAAAGCGCTCGCCGACCGCGAGCGAACTCAGGCCGAAGTGCAACACCGTGTTCTGCCGCCGGCGGATCGCTTCGCTGTCGCCGGCGTGGCTGCCGTCGAGCGCGCAGTAGAACAGCGGCGCCTGCTCGCCGACGATGCTCACCGCGATCGGCAGCCCGCGGCGCGAGGCAAGGTTGACAGCGATTTCACCCATCCGGCGAGCGACGGCCGCATCGAAGCGCGGCAGCGCCGGGTTCGACGCGTCGTCGTCGAAGGGATGGGGTTCGAGGCGAAAGAGGGTCGTCACCATGGCGGCTCCGTGGCGCCGCCGGCTCTGGGTGCGCATGCCGGGCGTCGCATCGTCACGGGCCGTGCGCGGGCCCGTCGTTCCATCAGCGCTTCGGTGCATCGAGCATCCACTCGTGCGCGGGATCGTTCTTGAACGCCCACGCGCGGCTCGGGCCGGCCATCACGTTCAGGTAGTACAGGTTGTAGCCGTGCGGCGCGACCACCGGGTGGTAGCCGCGCGGCACCATCACGACGTCGTGGTCCTCGACCGCGCACGCTTCGTCGAGGCTGCGGTCGTCCGTGTACACACGCTGGAACGCGAAACCCTGCGGCGGATCGATCCGGTGGTAATAGGTTTCCTCGAGCGAGGTTTCTTCCGGCGCGGCGTCGCGATCGTGCTTGTGCGGCGGATAGCTGCTCGAATGGCTGGCCGGCGTGACGACCTCGACGACGAGCAGCCGGTCGGCCGCCGGGTTGTCGCCCATCAGGATGTCGCACACGTAGCGCGTGTTGGTGCCTTGTCCGCGCACCGAGCGGCGCATCCGTTCGCCGTCGAGGCGTTGCACGGGCTTGTCGCCGCTCGCGTACGGCGCGGTGCACAGCGCGATTTCTGCATCGCGCGTCGCGACCAGCGTGACCGTCTTGCCGCCCGGCACGTACAGCGCGTCCGGCGACACGTCCTCGAAGACGCTGTCGCGCTTGCCGAGCGCATCGTAGGCGTTGCCGTCGACCTCCGCGCGCACCGTGCCGGTGAGCACAACGACGCACAGTTCGCGCGCGCCGGTGTCGAGCGTTTCGGTGTCGCCGGCCTTCAGGCGCAGTGCCCGAAAACCGACGTGCTTCCAGCCGGCCGACTCGGGCGTGACGTTGCAGATCTCGCGGTCGGCCGAGGCCTTGACCAGCAGGGGAGAAATCGTCATGGGGTGGGGCTCCGCAATAGAGTAGGGCTCATGCGCTCAACCGGTCGACGATCGCGCGCAGCGATTCGTAGCCCTTCTTCGCATACGCATAGCTCGGCGCGACGGCCGGATCCTGCTCGGCCTCGACGACGAGCCAGCCTTCGTATCCGGCGTCCTTCAGCGTGCGCAGCGTCGCGTCGTAATCGAGCGCACCGTCGCCCGGCACCGTGAAGGTGCCGTTGATCACGCCATTCAGGAAGCTCCAGCCATCGTTGCGCGCCTGCGTGACGACCTGCGGCCGCACGTCCTTGCAATGCACGTGAACCACGCGCGATACATGCTTCTTCAACAGCGTGACCGGGTCGGCTGCGCCGCCGAAATACGCGTGGCCGGTGTCGAACAGCAGGAACACCTTCGCCGGGTCGGTCAGCGCCATCAGCCGGTCGACGTCGTCGGGCGACTCGACGTACGCGCCCATGTGGTGATGGTAGGCGAGCTTGATGCCGTACGTGTCGAGCAGGTGCGCGCCGAACGCGTCGAGGCGCGCCGCGTAGCGTTGCCAGGCTGCGTCGTCGACGAAGCGCGGCCGCTTCGCGACCGGCGTGTCGATGTTGCCCTGGATCGTGCCCGCGCATTCGCCGTAGACCACCACCTTCACGTCGTTGTACTGCAGCTTCGTCATGTGCGCGCGGCAGCGCTCGATCTCGGCGGCGACCGCATCGGCGTCGCTGATGCCCGGCGCGACTTCGGCGAGGAAGCCCGAATACCAGCCGGACACGCACACGAGCCCGAACTCGGCGAGCTTCGCCTTCAGCTCGGGGCCCGTCTTCGGAAACTTGTTGCCGAGCTCGAAGCCCGCGTAGCCGATTTCGGCGCCTTCCTTCAGCGCCGTTTCGAGCGGCGTCTCGCCGCCGAGCGACGGCAGGTCGTCGTTCATCCACGACAGGGGATTGATACCGATGCGGACGTTCCAGCTCATGACGTGATTCCTTGGTTCGAATGTGTTTGTCGCGGGGAGGGTGCGTGGGCCGTGCGCGCGATCAGCGCCGCTGCCGGGTCTTCGCATCGAGATACGCGCGGTGTGCTGCGTCGACGCCGGCGCGTTCGGATACTTGCGGCACCGCGACTTCCCACCACGCACCGCCGTCGTCGGTCGTGCGCTGGTGCGTGGTGTCGATCACGAGCACCTGGCTCGTCTTCGCCGCGCGGGCACGTTTCATCTCGCTGCGCAGCTCGCCGATGTCGCGCACGTGCACGGCTTCGGCGCCCATCGCGCGCGCATGCATCGCGAAATCGATCGTCGAGCGCTCGCCGCCCTCCGGCACGCAGTCGTCGAGCATGTTGTTGAAGCTCGCGCCGCCGCAATTCAGTTGCAGCCGCTCGATGCAGCCGTAGCCGCGGTTGTCGAGGATCACGACGATGATCTTGCGGCCGAGCATCACGGACGTCGCGAGTTCCGCGTTGAGCATCATGTACGAGCCGTCGCCGACGATCACGATCACTTCGCGCTCGGGCCGCGCGAGTTTCGCGCCGAGGCCGCCTGCGACCTCGTAGCCCATGCACGAGTACGCATAGTCCATGTGGTAGTTGCCCGGCACGCCGCTGCGCCACAGTTTGTGCAGCTCGGCCGGCAGCGTGCCGGCCGCGCATACGACGAGGTCGTCGCGCGCGCTGTCGAGTCCCGCGTCGGTTGCGGAATCGCGCACCGCGCCGATCACTTCCGCGTCGTACGGCAGCGTGTCATTCGGCACGCGCGTCGTGAGTTCGGTCACGCGCGCGTTCCATGCGGCGGCCTGGTCGCGGTTGCTTGCGGTCCATGCCGGGTCGGCCTGCCAGCCGGCCAGTGCGGCCGACAGCTGGCCGAGGCCCGTGCGCGCGTCGGCCACCAGTTGACGGCCACGTTTCTTGCCCGTGTCGAACGGCTGCACGTTCAGGCTCAACAGCGTCGCGTTGCCGTAGAGCGCATGCGAGCCGGTCGTGAAATCCTGCAGCCGCGTGCCGACTGCGAACACCACGTCGGCCTGCGCGGCCGCACGGTTCGCGGCAGGCGAGCCCGTCACGCCGATCGACCCGAGATTCAGCGGATGGTCCCACGCGAGGCTGCCCTTGCCGGCCTGCGATTCGGCGACCGGCACGCCATGCGTATCGGCGAACGCGCGCAGCGCGTCCCATGCCTGGCTGTACAGCACGCCGCCGCCCGCGACGATCAGCGGTTTCTTCGCGGCTTTCAGCACGTCGAGCGCATCGGCGAGTTCGAGCGCGTCGGCCGGCGGCCGGCGCATCCGGATCACCGGCGGCGCGAAGAAATCCTCGGGCCAGTCATACGCGAAGGTCTGCACGTCCTGCGGCAGCGCGAGGCACACCGGGCCGCACTGCGCGGGATCGGTCATCACCTGGATCGCGCGCGGCAGCGCGACGAGCAACTGCTCGGGCGACGTGATCCGGTCGAAGTAGCGTGTCACCGGCCGGAAGCAGTCGTTCGCGCTGACGTCGCCCTGTTCGAAATCCTCGACCTGCTGCAGCACGGGGTCGGGCAGCCGAGACACGAACACGTCGCCGGGCAGCAGCAACAGCGGCAGCCGGCCGACGTGCGCGAGCGCGGCCGACGTCAGCATGTTGGTCGCGCCGGGGCCGATGCTCGACGTCGCGGCCATCATCCGCTGGCGGAAATTCGCTTTCGCGAACGCGACGGCCGCATTGGCCATCCCTTGCTCGTTGTGGGCGCGGAAGGTCGGCAGGCGGTCTTTTTCCGCGTGCAGCGCCTCGCCGAGCCCGGCCACGTTGCCGTGGCCGAAGATCGCGAACACGCCGCCGCAGTAGGGCAGGATCTCGGTGCGGCCGTCGGGCTGGACGACTTCGGCGCGCAGGGCGGCCAGGTAGCGCACGAGCGCCTGGCTGACGGTCAGTCTCACGGTAGAGGTCATGTCGGTCGGTGAAGAGGAATGGGTCATCGCAGGCGTCGCGTCAGGCCGCGGCGGCGCGGGCGGCCGCGGCACGGCGGCCGAGCCACGCGTCGACCAGTTGCGCGAAGTTGCCGGCGACTTCGTCGATCAGCGCCTGGTCGTCGATCCGGCCGGCGAACCAGTTCAGCGACGCATCGGCCCACAGCGTGCGCCCGACCATGAAGCCCTTGACGATCGGGTTGGTCGCCGAGCGGAAGCTGTCGACGAGGTATTGCAGCGGCTGGTTCAGCCCGAGGATCACGGCGCCGCGGCAGTGCGGGTCGCGTTCGGCGATCAGCGCGGCAAGCCGCGTCCAGCCGTCGGCGCTCAGCGGCGTGAGCTTCCACCATTCGGGCATCACGCCGAGGTTGTAGAAGCGCGCGATCGTGCGCAGCACCGCGTCGTCCTCGGTACCGGCCGGCGTAACCGCGCGCGGCGGAATCATTTCCAGCAGCAGTTCGTTGCCGCTGGCGCGCGTGGCTTCCCACAGTTCCAGCACGCGCTGCTCCTGTTCGACGCGCAGGTCGACCTGGTCGTCCGGGTGATAGTGCACGAGGCACTTCACGACCTGTTCGGTCGGCCAGTGGGTGAGCGACGAGCCGACCGAGCGCGTTTCATCGAAACGCAGCGGCCGCGAGCCCGGCAGCTCGACCGGGCGGCCGACCCACCAGCCGCGCCCGGTCGCCGACGCAAGCGCGTCGCTGCCGTAGCCGCCGCCGTCGATCAGCACGCCGACGTGGCCTTCGATATGACGATCGCGCTCGACCTGTTCGACCGCGCGCACGAGCAGGCGCTTCAGCGTCTTGATCCGCGCTTCGTCCGCGCCGGCCTGCACCGCGAGTTCGTAGAACTGGCTGCGATGGTCGAACGCCATCACGCACAGGTCGTCCCATTCGCGGCGCGGCACCGTCACGCGATGCAGGTGTGCGAGCGTGTGGTCGGCGTCGACCACCGGATTGCGGCTGCCGTCGAACCAGTGCGCGAGTTCGGCCGGCGTCGGCATCGCGGCCGAACACGCGTGGCGCGACACGACGATCGCGCCGCACGCGTTCGCGATGCGCGTCGACTCGGCCCAGTCGCGGCCGCGCAGCAGCCCCGACAGCAGGCCTGACAGGAACGCGTCGCCCGCGCCGAGCACGTTGAGCACTTCGACGCGTTCGCCGAGGAAGGTCGGCGCATCGTCGATGCGGGCGGGAATGTCGCCCTCGATCACGCAGCAGCCGAGCGCGCCGCGCTTGACGACCAGCGTCGCGTTCGTGATCTTGCGTACCGCCTGCAACGAGCCGATCACGTCGTGCGGCACACCGCCCGCGATCAGGAATTCTTCCTCGGTGCCGACCAGCAGGTCGAATTCGCCGAGCACCTGCTGCAGCTGCCGCGTTACCTGCGCGTCCGGCACGTAGCGGTTTTCGCCCGCGCCACGTGAGGTCAGCCCCCACAGCACGGGCCGGTAGTCGATGTCGAGAATCCGCACGACGCCGTGGCGGCGCGCATAACCGAGTGCGGTCAGCGACGCTTCGCGCGTACCCGGCGTCGACAGGTGCGTGCCGGTGATCGCGAGCGCGCGGCAGCCGGCGATGAAGTCCTCGCTGATCTCGTCGGCACGCACGGCCATGTCCGCGCAGTTCTCGCGCACGAACAGCAGCGGGAACGTGTCGCGATCCTTCAGCCCGAGCAGCACCAGCGCGGTGAGGCGCTCGCGGTCGGTCTGCAGCTGGCTCGTGTCGCAGCCTTCGCGCTCGAGCGTCTCGCGCAGGAAGCGGCCCATCTGCTCGTCGCCGACGCGCGAGATCATCGCGGTCTTCAGCCCCAGCCGGGCCACGCCGAACGCGACGTTGCCGGACGAGCCGCCGAGATACATCTGGAAGCTGCGCGCGTCCTCCAGGCGGCTGCCGTACTGCTGCGCATAGAGATCCACGGCCACGCGGCCGAGGCAGGCGAGATCGATGGGGCGGTCACTCGGAAAGTTCAGCAGGCTCATATCACGTGTCACGCTCGCGGCCGGCGTTCGGCGATGCCGGCGGATTAGGGGACCGAACCTCTGGAGACGATCCGCAACGTGTGCTGCACGACGCGGGACTGCCTGCCGCAAGGAATCGGGCTACGGAACGGAGTCTAGACTTTTTGGAAATCCAGTTCCCTAGGTGAAATCACGTAGAAATAAATTTCCAAAATTTCGAGGAAGTGATCTACAGTTTCATCCGGATGCTTCAGTCCCGATCGGACCAGATCGGACTCGGCCCGGCGGCGCGCAACGCGCCGTCTTCCGCCCCCCGGAGATGAGGAGACAGATTGATCATGAAGACCAAGCTGATGGCCGTCGCGGCCGCCGCGATCCTGGCTGCGCCGCTCGCGCATGCCGAGAAGATCGGCGTGACGATGGCGTCGTTCGACGACACGTTCCTGACCATCCTGCGCAACAGCATTACCGACGCAGCGAAGAAGGACGGCGCGACGGTGCAGATCGAGGACGGCGGCAACGACGTCGGCAAGCAGTTGAGCCAGGTCCAGAACATGATCGCGCAGAAGGTCGACGCGATCATCGTGAACGCGGTCGATACCGACGCGACGCCGAAGATCACCAAGATGGTGACCGCCGCGAAGATCCCGCTCGTGTACGTGAACCGCAAGCCGGTGGATTTCGACAAGCTGCCGGCCGGCGTCGCGGTCGTCGCGTCCGACGAGAAGCAGTCGGGCACGCTGCAGGCGCGCCAGGTGTGCAAGCTGCTCGGCGGCAAGGGCGACATCCTCGTGCTGATGGGCGAGCTGTCCAACGAATCGGCGCGCGCCCGCACGAAAGACATCGAGGACGTGATCGCGACGAAGGATTGCTCGGGCATGAAGATCGTCGACAAGCGCGAAGGCAAGTGGAGCCGCACGCAGGGCCAGGACATCACGATGAACTGGCTGAGCTCCGGCACGAAGTTCGACGCGATCATCTCCAACAACGACGAGATGGCGATCGGCGCGATCAACGCGCTGAAGGCCGCGCGCAAGCTGACGCCGAAGACGATCGTCGCCGGCATCGACGCGACGCCGGACGGCCTCGCGTCGATGAAGAGCGGCGAGCTGAAGGTGTCCGTGTACCAGAACGCAGCGGGGCAGGGCCAGCAGGCCGTCGCGGCCGCGCTCAAGCTCGCGAAGAAACAGCCCGTCGACCGCTATGTGAATGTGCCGTTCGAGCTCGTGACGCCCGAGAACATGGCCCAGTACGCGAAGCACTGACCGGTGATCCGTTGAATGGCGCGGGCCCGGCACGACCGGGTTCGCGCACGACTTGTCGAGGAACGTCCATGTTTACAGCCAGAGTCGCGCGCCCGATGGCCGGCGACGATGCGCCGGCCGCTTCGTCCGGCTCGACCGGCTCGTCGGCCCCGCCGGCTTCTTCCGCGGCCGACTGCGTGCTCGAGGTGCGCGGCGTCGGCAAGTCCTTTCCCGGCGTCGTCGCGCTCGACGGCGTGCAGTTCCGCGTGCGCCGCGGCACCGTCCATGCGCTGATGGGCGAGAACGGCGCGGGCAAGTCGACGCTGATGAAGATCATCGCGGGCGTCTACACGCCCGACCAGGGCGAGATCCTGATCAACGGCGAACCCGTCGTGCTGAACGGCCCGCTCGATGCGCTCGACCGCGGCATCGCGATGATTCACCAGGAACTCAACCTGATGCCGTACATGACGGTCGCGGAGAACATCTGGATCCGCCGCGAACCGAAGAACCGTTTCGGCCTGATCGATCACGCCGCGCTGCGCCGCCGGACGGCCGAGCTGTTCGAACGGCTGTCGATCGACATCGATCCTGAAACCGACGTGCGCACGCTGACGGTCGCGAGCCGCCAGATGGTCGAGATCGCGAAGGCCGTGTCGTTCGACTCCGACGTGCTGATCATGGACGAGCCGACTTCCGCGCTGACCGACAAGGAAGTCACGCACCTGTTCCGGATCATTCGCCAGCTGCGCGAGCAGGGCAAGGGCATCGTCTACATCACGCACAAGATGAACGAGCTGTTCGAGATCGCCGACGAGTTCTCGGTGTTCCGCGACGGCAAATACATCGGCACGCATGCATCGAGCGACGTCACGCGCGACGACATCATCCGCATGATGGTCGGGCGCGAGATCACGCAGATGTTCCCGAAGGAAGAGGTGCCGATCGGCGACGTCGTGCTGTCGGTGAAGAACCTCGGCGTCGACGGCGTGTTCCGCGACGTGAGTTTCGAGCTGCGCGCGGGCGAGATCCTCGGCGTGGCCGGCCTCGTCGGCTCGGGGCGTTCGAACGTCGCGGAGGCGCTGTTCGGCGTCGTGCCGGCCACGTCGGGCGAGATCCGGATCGACGGCAAGCCGGTGCGCATCACGACGCCCGCGCAGGCGATGAAATACGGGATGGCCTTTCTCACCGAAGACCGCAAGGACACCGGCTGCTTCCTGAATCTCGACCTGCTCGCGAACATGGAAGCGGCGGTGCTCAGCAACCGCTACGTGAAGTTCAATTTCGTGCGGCAGGCGCAACTGAAACGCGACTGCGAGGAAATGAGCCGGATGCTGCGCGTGAAGTCGCCCGGGCTGCACGAGGAGATCCAGAACCTGTCGGGCGGCAACCAGCAGAAGGTGCTGATCGGCCGGTGGCTGCTCACGCAGCCGCGCATCCTGATCCTCGACGAACCGACGCGCGGCATCGACGTCGGCGCGAAGGCCGAAATCCACCGGCTCGTCAGCGCGCTCGCCGGCAAGGGTGTCGCGGTGCTGATGATCTCGTCGGAGATGCCGGAAGTGCTGGGAATGAGCGATCGCGTGATGGTGATGCACGAAGGGCGCATGACCGGCATCGTCGATCGCAAGGACGCCGACCAGGTCCGCATCATGGATCTCGCGTCGCGCTGAGCCGAACCAAGATTGGAGACAAGGAAATGGGCAACATGAACCCGGTCGCGGATGCGCAGACCATGACCATCAAGACGCGGCACACGAAGTGGCCGCCCGAGCTGAGCATCTTCCTGGTGCTCGTCGGCATCAGCCTGTTCTTCGAGATCGTCGGCTGGATCGTCGTCGGCCAGAGCTTCCTGTTCAACACCGAGCGGCTCGAGATCATCGTGCTGCAGATGGCCGTGATCGGCATCATCGCGGTCGGCGTGAACCTCGTGATCATCACCAGCGGGATCGACCTGTCGTCGGGCTCGGTCGTGGCCGCCGCGGCAGTCGTGTCGGCCAGTCTCGCGCAGGTGTCCGACTTCCCGCGTGCGGTGTTTCCGCACCTCACCGACCTGCCGATCATCTGGCCCGTGCTGGCCGGCGTGTGCGTCGGGCTGCTGGTCGGCCTGCTGAACGGCTCGCTGATCGCGATGACGGGCATCCCGCCGTTCATCGCGACGCTCGGCACGATGGTCGCCGCCCGCGGCTTCGCGAAGTGGTTCACCAACGGGATGCCGGTGTCGATGCTGACCGACCAGTTCGCGGCCATCGGCGCCGGCGCCAACCCGGT
Organism: Burkholderia sp. Ac-20384; assembly: GCF_017104605.1. Taxonomy (NCBI): domain Bacteria; kingdom Pseudomonadati; phylum Pseudomonadota; class Betaproteobacteria; order Burkholderiales; family Burkholderiaceae; genus Burkholderia; species Burkholderia sp. Ac-20384. The sequence continues at coordinate 16,036 of NZ_JAAGPE010000143.1, forward strand.
GATCATCTTTCTCGTGGTGGCTGCGATCTTCCACGTCGTGCTGCGCTACACGCGCTTCGGCAAGTACACGTATGCGATCGGTGCGAACCGTCACGCAGCGGTCGTGTCGGGCATCAACGTCACGCGCCACCTGATCTTCGTCTACGCGATCGCGGGCCTCCTGAGCGGGATTGCCGGCACCGTGACGGCCGCGCGTGCGATCTCGGGCCAGTCGGGCATGGGCGTGATGTACGAGCTCGACGCGATCGCGGCCGTCGTGATCGGCGGCACGTCGCTGTCGGGCGGCCTCGGCCGTGTGACCGGCACCGTGATCGGCGTGCTGATCCTCGGCGTGATGACGTCGGGCTTCACGTTCATCCGCATCGACGCGTATTACCAGGAGATGGTCAAGGGCGCGATCATCGTCGCGGCCGTAATCGCCGACCAGTACCGCAACAAGAAGAAGCGCCGCTGACCCTTCGTGCATCGCCGGGCGAGGGCGGCACGTGCCGCCGCCTGCGTCCGGCACCCGCCACCGTCGAGGACATTCGATGAAGATCGCGCTGGACCCCTACATGATTCGCCACCTGCCGCTCGACCGCCTGCCGCACGCGGTGGCCGAGCTCGGCTACGACCAGATCGAGCTGTCGCCGCGCAGCGATTTTCTCGACTGGTGGGTGATGCCGCGCGCGACGCGCGAGCGGATGGCTGCGTTCCGGCAGGCGATGCGCGCGAGCGGCGTCGGCCTCGCGTCGCTGCAGCCGATGTACCGCTGGGCGAGCCCGTTCGAGGACGAGCGGCAATGGGCGGTGCGCTGCTGGAAGAAGGCGATCGAGGTGGCGGTCGAGATGGAGTGCGCGCTGATGGTGTCGGAGTTCGGGCGCGGCGCATCGCCCGAGCGCTCGGTCGGCGAACGGCCGGGCGCGAACCCCAAGGAGCTGTGCGAAGCCGCGTGGTTCCGGTCGATGGACGAGCTGCTGCCGATCCTCGAGCGCGAACGCATCGTGCTGTCGGTCGAGCCGCATCCGGAGGACTGGATCGAGCAGCTGCAGCCCGCGGTCGACATCGTCACGAACCTCGGCTCGCCGTCGCTGAAGCTGTCGTACATCGCGCCGCACACGTTCTACTACGGCGACGACATGGCCGCGATGATCGCGCAGGCCGCACCGATCCTCGCGCACGTGCGCGTGGCCGACACCTTCGACCATCGCAAGAGCAGCCAGCTGCGCTACATCGTGAACCCGCCCGGTTCGAACCAGATCCGCGTGCACCAGCATCTCGACATCGGGCAGGGCGAGATCGACTGGGACGTGTTTTTTCGCGCGCTCGGCGCGGCAGGCTTCGACGGCGTGATGTCGTCGTGCGTGTTCGCGTGGGAGGACCGCGCGGAAGCGTCGTCGCGCTACATGCGCGACGCGATCCAGCGCTACGTCGATCGTCATTTCGATCGCACGGCGCGCTGACGAATGACTGACCGGTGCGGCGCGTGCCGCGCCGCCAATGAACGACTGGAGACTTTTAGATGACCTTGCAAATCGGCGTGATCGGCTGCGGTGCGATCGGCCAGGACCATATTCGCCGACTGACCCGCACGCTGTCCGGCGCGCGTGTCGTGGCCGTCAACGACATCGATCCGCAGCAGGCGCGCGACGCGGTGACGAAGTACGGGCTCGACGCCGAGATCTACGGCGACGGCCACGAGGTGGTCGCGGCCGCCGACGTGCAGGCCGTGCTCGTCACGTCGTGGGGGCCGACGCACGAAGCGTTCGTGCTCGATGCGATCGCGCACGGCAAGCCCGTGTTCTGCGAGAAGCCGCTCGCCGTCACGGCCGAAGGCTGCATGCGGATCGTCGAAGCCGAAATCGCGCACGGCAAGCGGCTCGTGCAGGTCGGCTTCATGCGTCCGTACGACGAAGGCTATCGCGCGCTGAAGCGCGTGATCGACAGCGGCGAGATCGGCGCGCCGCTGATGCTGCATTGCGCGCACCGCAACCAGTCGGTCGGCGAGCGCTACACGACCGACATGGCGATCACCGATACGCTGATCCACGAACTCGACGTGCTGCGCTGGCTGCTCGGCGAGGACTACGTGAGCACGCAGGTCGTCTATCCGAAGAAGACGCGTCATGCGTCCTCGCATCTCGCCGATCCGCAGATCGTGCTGCTGGAAACCGCGAGCGGCGTACGCATCGACGTCGAGATTTTCGTGAACTGCCAGTACGGCTACGACATCCAGTGCGAGGTGGTTGGCGAGCAGGGCATCGCGAAGCTGCCCGATCCGCCGGCTGTCGGGCTCAAGCATGCGGCGCGGCAATCGGTCGAGATCATGACCGACTGGAAGGAGCGCTTCATCGCGTCGTACGACGTCGAGCTGCAGGCGTTCATCGACGGCGTGCGCGCGCAAGCGCTCACCGGGCCGTCTGCCTGGGACGGCTACGCGGCAGCGGTCGCGGCCGACGCCTGCGTGCGTGCGCAAAAGAGCGGGGCGGTCGAGCCGATCGCGATGGCCGAACGCCCTGCGTTCTATCGCGGCTGAACCGTAGCCGCCTACCTGCCGGACTGACCGACATGACGATGAAGATGGGTTGCGCACCGTGCTGCTGGGGTGTCGACGACGTGAAGAACCCGCACTTGCCGCCGTGGCGGCAGGTGCTTGCCGAAGCTGCCGAGGCCGGCTACTCGGGCATCGAGCTCGGGCCGTACGGCTACATCCCGCTTGAGTTGGACGTGGTGAGTGCCGAGCTGGAGCGGCAGCGCCTGAGCATCACCGCCGGCACCATCTTCGACGATCTCGTATCGCCGGAGAACCTGCCGAACCTGCTGCGCCAGACGCGCGACATCTGCGCGCTGATCACGCGGCTGCCGAAACTGCCGACGCAGGACGGCCAGCGCTACGCGGCGCCGTACCTGGTCGTGATGGACTGGGGCCACGAGGAACGCGACTACGCGGCCGGTCATGGCGATCGTGCGCCGCGGCTGTCGGACGAAAGCTGGGCGGCGATGATCGGGCACATCCGGCAGATCGCGACGATCGCACGCGACGAATTCGGCGTACGCACGGTGATTCATCCGCACGCGGGCGGCTACATCGAGTTCGCGGACGAGATCGACCGGATCGTCGCCGACGTGCCGGCCGACACGGCCGGCCTCTGTCTCGACACGGGCCACCTGTACTACTCGGGCATGGACCCGGAGGCCTGGCTGCGCCGCCACGCGGCGCGCGTCGACTACGTGCATTTCAAGGACATCGACGCGGCCGTGTACGACGCGGTGATGGGCGAGCACATCGCGTTCTTCGCTGCCTGCGCGCGCGGCGTGATGTGCCCGATCGGCACCGGCGTGCTCGACTACCGGTCGATCCGGCACGCGCTCGACGATATCGGTTACGCGGGCTACATCACGATCGAGCAGGAGCGCGACCCGCGCAATGCCGGCACGAGCTTGCGCGACGTCGCCGCGAGCCGCGCGTTTCTCGCGTCGGCCGGCTTCGCCTGATCCGGCGCACCCCGCACACCCTGAACTGAACACGGACCTGGAACACCACCATCATGATTGACGGACAGATTCTGCTTGGACATTCGATTCGCTGGGGCATGGTCGGCGGCGGGCTCGGCAGCCAGATCGGCTACAGCCACCGGTCGGCCGCGTTGCGCGACGGCAGCTTCCAGCTGGTCGCCGGCGCGTTCGACATCGATCCCGAACGCGGGCGCCAGTTCGGCGTGAAGCTCGGCGTCGCGGCCGAGCGCTGCTATGCCGACTACGCGACGATGTTCGATGCCGAGGCGCGCCGCCCGGACGGCATCCGCGCGGTGTCGATCGCGACGCCGAACAACACGCACTTCGAGATCTGCCGCGCGGCGCTGAACGCGGGGCTGCACGTGGTGTGCGAGAAGCCGCTGTGCTTCACGACCGAGGAAGCCGAAGCGCTGGAGCGGCTGTCGGTCGAGAAGAATCTGATTGTCGGCGTCGCGTACGGTTATTCCGGACACCAGATGATCGAACAGGCGCGCGAGATGATCGCGCGCGGCGATCTCGGCGAGATCCGCATCGTACAGATGCAGTTCGCGCACGGGTTCCACAGCGAGGGCGTCGAGGCCGCGAGCGCGGCTGCGCGCTGGCGCGTCGACCCGAAGTTCGCGGGCCCGAGCTATGTGCTCGGCGACATCGGCACGCATCCGCTGTACATCTCCGAAGTGATGGCGCCCGAGCTGAAGATCCGCCGCCTGATGTGTTCGCGGCAGAGCTTCGTGAAGAGCCGCGCGCCGCTGGAAGACAACGCGTTCACGATCATGGAATACGACACGGGCGCGGTCGGCTACGTGTGGTCGAGCGCGGTGAACGCGGGCTCGATGCACAGCCAGAAGGTGCGCGTGATCGGCTCGAAGGCGAGCGTCGAGTGGTGGGACGAGCATCCGAACCAGTTGCGCTACGAAGTGCAGGGGCAGCCCGCGCAGGTGCTCGATCGCGGGATGGGGTATCTGCATCCGCACGCATTGCGCGAGGATCGCATCGGTGCCGGGCATCCGGAAGGGCTGTTCGAGGCCTGGTCGAATCTCTATGCGCGCTTCGCGCTCGCGATGGATGCGGCCGATCGTGGCGACACCGCGGCGTTGAAGAACATCCGCTATCCGGACGTCCACGCGGGCGTGGAAGGCGTGCGCTGGGTCGAGAACTGCGTGCGCTCCGCCGATGCCGGCGGCGTGTGGATCGACTATCGTTGAACCGGCGGCACGGGCCGGCGAAGGCGCGCTGCGCGCCCGTCGCGCAAGGCTTCGCACCGACGGCCGGCCTTGGTAGACACCCTAATCTTTACGACGCCGCGAGAGCGTTGGACAATCGCTTCCAGTATTGCCGTGGAGCGTAGGCAAGTGATGATCGAGCGCGTGGGAGCGAGCACGCGGCGCGGGCCGCGCCGCAAACGTGTTTAAATTCGCCCTTCATGCATGTATCCAGGTGAGCCCCGGGCCGCGTTCGTCAACCTCGCGCGCCCGTCGGGGCCGTCAACTTCGCGCTATCCGATGAGTTCATCCGAGAAACCTCCCGCCACCGTCGAGCAGTTCCTGCAGCACCTGACGCAGGAGTACGACGGCCTCAGCAATCGCCTGAAGGTGATTGCGCGCCACGTGGAAACGCATCGGGACCAGCTTGGCCTGGAAGGCATCCAGTCGCTCGCGGAAGCGTGCGGCGTCCAGCCGTCGGCCGTCGTGCGTTTCGCGAAGCACTTCGGCTTTTCCGGCTTCTCCGAGATGCAGCGGCTGTTCCGCGAAGGGATCGCCCAGCAGATCGCGCCGGGACGCGCGTACAACCTGCGGTTGCGCGACGTGATCGAAGCGGGCTCGTCGAGCCTGCAGCCCGAGCAGATCGCCGACGAGTTCATCAAGGGCAGCATCGCCGGGATGCAGCAGCTGCGTCAGACGCTCGATTCGCAGGCGCTCGCGCAGGCCGTCGACCTGCTCGCCGAGACGCAGGCGATCTGGATCGCGGGTTCGCGGCGCGCGTTTCCGATTGCCGTGTACCTCGACTATGCGCTGCAGCACACCGACAAGCGCATCGGCTTGTTCAGCGCGCTCGGCAGCATGCATCTGGGGCAGATCCGCTCGGTGCGCGAGGGCGACGTGATGATCGTCATTTCGTTCATGCCGTATGCGGAGGAAACCGTGCAGGTCGCGCAGCAGGCCGTGCAGCGCGGCGCGCGGCTGATCGCGATCACCGACAGCCGGATGAGCCCGCTGGCGCGGGAGGCCGAGGTGACGCTGATGGTGCAGGACAGCGCGACGTTCGGTTTCCGCGCGCTGACGGCCACGATGGGCCTGGCGCAGAGCCTGTTCGTCGCGCTCGCGTACCGGCTCGAACTGTCGTACCTGCCGACCGCCGACGGCGCGCACGGCACGAAGGCCGGCTGACGCATCCTGCCGGCGCACCGCCCGCGTGACAGCGCAGCGGGCGGCGTGCCGGCAGGCGGTTACTTCGCGGTCGGCATCGCGAATTCGGCACCCTTGCCGATGCTCGACGACCAGCGCTGCATTACCGACTTCTGGCGCGTGTAGAAGCGCACGCCTTCCTCGCCGTACGCGTGCATGTCGCCGAACAGGCTCTTCTTCCAGCCGCCGAAGCCGTGCCACGCCATCGGCACCGGAATCGGCACGTTGATGCCGACCATGCCGACCTGAATGCGCCGCGAGAACTCGCGCGCGATGCCGCCGTCGCTCGTGAAGCACGACACGCCGTTGCCGAATTCGTGCGCGTTGATCAGGTCGACCGCCTCGCCGAAATCCTTCACGCGCACGCAGCCGAGCACGGGCCCGAAGATTTCTTCCTTGTAGATGCGCATGTCGGGCGTCACATGATCGAACAGCGTGCCGCCGGTGAAGAAGCCTGCCTCGCGGCCCGGCACGCGCAGCCCGCGGCCATCGACCACCAGTTGTGCGCCTTCGTTCACGCCTTGCTCGATATAGCCTTCGATGCGCTTCAACGCCTCGCCGGTGACGATCGGGCCCATCTCGACTTCCGGCGACATGCCGTCGCCGATCACCAGCTTGCGCGCGCGTTCGGCCACCAGCGGCACGATCTTGTCCGCAATGTCGCCCACCAGTACCGCGACGCTGATCGCCATGCAGCGTTCGCCGGCCGAGCCGTACGCGGCGCCGATCAGCGCGTCGACCGCCTGCTCGAGGTTCGCGTCGGGCATCACGACGAGATGGTTCTTCGCGCCGCCGAGCGCCTGCACGCGCTTGCCCGACTGCACCGCGCGCTGCTGTACGTAGGCCGCGATCGGCGTCGAACCGACGAAGCTGACGGCCTGCACGTCGGGGTGGTCGAGCAGCGCGTCGACCGCGCCCTTGTCGCCCTGCACGACGTTGAACACGCCGGCCGGCAGCCCCGCCTGCGTGAGCAGGTCGGCGATGAACAGGGCCGCCGACGGGTCGCGCTCGCTCGGCTTCAGCACGAACGTGTTGCCCGTCGCGATTGCGACTGGGAACATCCAGCACGGCACCATGCACGGGAAGTTGAACGGCGTGATGCCCGCGACGACGCCGAGCGGCTGGCGCATCGTCCAGTTGTCGATGCCGGTGCTGACCTGGTCGGTGAAGTCGCCCTTCAGGAGTTGCGGCACGCCGCAGGCGAATTCGATGATGTCGATGCCGCGGGCGACTTCGCCCTGCGCGTCGGAGAACACCTTGCCGTGCTCGGCCGTGATGATTGCCGCGAGGGCGTCGCGGTGCTCGTTCATCAGTTGCAGGAAGCGGTGCATGACGCGCGCGCGGCGGATCGGCGGCGTCGCGGCCCAGGCCGGGAACGCGGCGTTGGCCGACGCGACGGCCTGCTGCACTTCGCTGTCGTCGGCGAGCGCCACGCGACGCACCGCGCGGCCGAGCGCGGGGTTGAGGACGTCCTGGAAGCGGCCGCTGCGGCCGGCGACGGGCGCGCCGTCGACATAGTGGCCGACGTCGGTGTCGGACGTGTACGCGGGAACCGGATTCATCGTGTCTCCTGGGGGATCGGGTGAGGGTGGACAGCGCCCAGTCTAGGCAAACGTGCAGGGCGGGAGAAGGCCGCGCAGCTTGATTCACTGTTCAGAATTCTGAATAATCACCGGATGAATCAGCAAAATGTCCAGGCACTCTGGCCGCATATCCATTCGCTGACGGTGCTGGCCGCGGCCGGCAGTTTCACCGCTGCCGCGCAGCGGCTCGGCATCAGCAAGGCCGCGATGAGCCAGCGCATCGCCGATCTCGAAAAGGCCGCCGGCGTGCCGCTCGTGCGTCGCACGACGCGCAGCGTGCGGCTCACCGACGCGGGCCAGACGCTCGTCGACAGCACGCGCGACGCGTTCGAGTCGATCGGGCAGCACTTCGCGCGCGTGAAGGATCTCGCCGGAGAACCGCGCGGCCTGCTGCGCCTGACGGTGCCGGTCGCGCTCGGGCGCCAGCAGGTCGTGCCGCACCTGCCCGATTTCCTGCGGCAGCATCCGGGCGTGCAGATCGAGCTCGACCTGTCGGACCGGCTGCATTCGCTGACGCAGGAGGGTTTCGACCTCGCGATTCGCCATACGACCACTGCGCCGCAAACCCACGTCGCGTGGAAGCTGTGCGATACGCGTTCGCTGCTCGTCGCGAGCCGCGACTACCTCGACGTGCGCGGCGCGCCGCGCCACCCGAGCGAGCTCGTCGATCACAGCTGCCTGTGCTACCTGCGCGACAACGAGCCGGCCGCCTGGAGCTTCGAGCTGCACGGCCGGCGGCGCGAACGCGTGAGCGTGCCGGTGCGCGGCAGCTTCGCGGCGAACAACAGCGAGGCGATGCGCGAGGCCGCGCTCGGCGGGCTCGGCATCGCGCTGCTACCGGATTTCAGCGCGCAGCGCGACCTCGACGCCGGCCGGCTGG
>NZ_JAAGPE010000144.1:0-24051 GCF_017104605.1 Burkholderia sp. Ac-20384
CTCGCACGCGAACGCTTCGATCACGACATCGGCGATCTCCAGCGCGTCGCCGGCTTCAGCGTGCCAGTGCTCGATCACGATCGCGTCGACCGTTTGCCGCCCCGCGTCGGGATCGACCCCGGGCAGCTCGCACGCGAACGCTTCGATCACGACATCGGCGATCTCCAGCGCGTCGCCGGCTTCAGCGTGCCAGTGCTCGATCACGATCGCGTCGACCGTTTGCCGCCCCGCGTCGGGATCGACCCCGGGCAGCAGGCGCGCGAACGTGCGCAGGTCGTCGACGAACAGGCGAACCTGCCAGCCATGCTCGTGCGCGAGCTGGCGCGCGACGCGCCAGCAGACGCCGATGTCGCCGAAATTGTCGATCACGGTACAGAAGAGGTCGCAGGCGATTGGTTCGCCCGGCGCGAGCGGCGCGGCGGGCGGGGGGGCAGCGGTGGTGCGGGGCATCGAAGCGGGCCGGTGAATGCTCTAAACTGGCGATTCTAATAGACCCGTTCCGCGTTACAAGGCGCCCGGATCACGCATGACATCCCCTGAAGCTTCCGATACTCCGTTCGAACCGAAGAAGATCCTTGCGCAGTTGCCGCACATGCCGGGCGTCTATCGCTACTACGACACGGCGGGTGCCGTGCTCTATGTCGGCAAGGCACGCGACCTGAAGAAGCGCGTATCGAGCTATTTCACGAAGACGCAGCTGTCGCCGCGCATCGCGATGATGGTCACGCGCATCGCGCGCATCGAGACGACCGTCACGCGCTCGGAGGCCGAGGCGCTGCTGCTCGAGAACAACCTGATCAAGGCGCTCGCGCCGCGCTACAACATCCTGTTTCGCGACGACAAGTCGTATCCGTACCTGAAGCTCACCGCACACCGTTTTCCGCGGATGGCCTACTACCGCGGCTCGGTCGACAAGCAGAACCAGTATTTCGGGCCGTTCCCGAGCGCCTGGGCCGTGCGCGAGAGCATCCAGATCCTGCAGCGCGTGTTCCAGCTGCGCACCTGCGAGGATTCGGTCTTCAACAACCGCACGCGGCCGTGCCTGCTGCACCAGATCGGGCGCTGCACGGCGCCGTGCGTCGGCGCGATCTCCGACGAGGATTACGCGATCGACGTATCGAATGCCGCGCGTTTCCTGCTCGGCCGGCAGTCCGAAGTGATGAAGGAGCTCGAGCAGAAGATGCACGCGTTCGCGGCCGAGCTGAAATTCGAGCAGGCGGCGGCCGTGCGCAACCAGATGAGCTCGCTCGCGACGGTGCTGCACCAGCAGGCGATCGAGGTCGGCAGCGACAGCGACGTCGATATTCTGGCCGTCGTAGCACAGGGCGGGCGCGTGTGCGTGAATCTCGCGATGGTGCGCGGCGGCCGGCATCTCGGCGACAAGGCGTATTTCCCGACGCACGTCGAAAGCGCGCTGACGCTCGCCGAGGGCGGTATCGGCGACGAGTCCGAACTCGCGGAGGCGGTGGATGCGCCGGCCGACGCAATGCCCGACCTGCCCGCGGAAGAACCCGGCCGTGCGCGCAGCGACGCGGCGGCGTCGGTCGAGGCGGAAGTGCTCGACGCGTTCATCGCGCAGCACTATCTCGGCAATCGCGTACCGCCCGTGCTGGTCGTGAGCCATGCACCCGCGAGCCGCGACCTGCTCGAGCTGCTGTCCGAGCAGGCCGGCCACAAGGTGTCGCTGGTGCGGCAGCCACAGGGGCAGCGGCGTGCGTGGCTGTCGATGGCCGAACAGAATGCGCAGATCGCGCTCATGCGGCTGCTGTCCGAGCAGGGCTCGCAGCAGGCGCGTACACGGGCGCTCGCAGAGACGCTCAGCTACGAATGCGACGATCTCGCGATGCTGCGAATCGAATGCTTCGACATCAGCCATACGATGGGCGAGGCGACGCAGGCGTCGTGCGTGGTCTACCACCATCACAAGATGCAGTCGGGCGAGTACCGTCGTTACAACATCACCGGGATCACGCCGGGCGACGACTACGCGGCGATGCGGCAGGTGCTCACGCGCCGCTACGAGAAGATGGTCGAGCAGGCCGCGCAGGCGGCAGCCGCCGACGATGCGGCCGGGATCGACGGCGAGTCGACGCGCCAGGCCGAGGCGTCGAGCCTGCTGCCGAACATCGTGCTGATCGACGGCGGCAAGGGTCAGGTCGAAATCGCGCGCCAGGTGTTCACCGAGCTCGGTCTCGACACGTCGATGCTGGTGGGCGTCGCGAAAGGCGAGGGGCGCAAGGTCGGCCTCGAGACGCTGGTGTTCGCGGACGGACGCACGCCGCTCGAACTCGGCAAGGAGAGCGCCGCGCTGATGCTCGTCGCGCAGATCCGCGACGAGGCGCACCGTTTCGCGATCACCGGCATGCGCGCCAAGCGGGCGAAGGCGCGCCAGACGTCGCGGCTCGAGGAGCTGGAGGGTGTCGGCGCGAAGCGCCGGCAGCGGCTGCTCGCGCGGTTCGGCGGGTTGCGCGGTGTCGTTGCCGCGAGTGTCGAGGAACTCGCGAGCGTCGAGGGCATCTCGCACGCGCTCGCCGAACAGATCTACAAGCAGCTTCACTGACGCGGCCGTGCGGCCGGCTGCCTTGCCAGCGTTCTTGTGGCAGGCCGGTCGACACGGCACAATTGCGAATCCTTTACTGTCCCGCATGCCATGCCGTTCAATTTCCCGATTTTCCTGACGTGGGTACGGATCGTGCTGATTCCGCTCGTCGTCGGCGTGTTCTATCTGCCGGACACGGTGATGGGCGGCGCGCACCGCAATCTCGCGGCGGCGGCGATCTTCATACTCGCGGCGCTGACCGACTGGTTTGACGGCTATCTGGCACGCAAGTGGAACCAGACGTCGTCGTTCGGCGCATTTCTCGACCCGGTGGCGGACAAGCTGATGGTGACGGCCGCGCTGCTGATCCTCGTGCAGATTTCGCGGGTCGATGCGGCGATCGCACTCGTGATCGTCGGCCGCGAGATCGCGATTTCGGCGCTGCGTGAGTGGATGGCGCAGATCGGCGCGTCGAAGAGCGTCGCGGTGAACCAGCTCGGCAAGTTCAAGACCGCATGCCAGATGGTCGCGATTCCGATGCTGCTGTTCTACGGGCCGCTGCCGCTCGGTGTCGCGACGATCGACACGCGCGTGTGGGGCGAATGGCTGATGTATCTCGCGGCGGTGCTGACGATCTGGTCGATGCTGTACTACATGAAGCTCGCATGGCCGCAGATTCGCGAGCGCGGCGGCGCGTGACATGTCCGGTCGAGCGGGTTTTTGGAAAAAGGGCTGGAAAAGCCCTTGACACATGAATGTGGCTTCGACATAATCTCGCTTCTCCGCTGCACGACGAAGTAAGTGTGTGACGGGGAAGCAGTAGCGCAGCAATACGCGGGAGTAGCTCAGTTGGTAGAGCGCAACCTTGCCAAGGTTGAGGTCGCGAGTTCGAGACTCGTCTCCCGCTCCAGATTTTTTCTGGCAGCGTGTTGTACGGCGAAGCGCTGCAGATGCAGGACACATGCGGGAGTAGCTCAGTTGGTAGAGCGCAACCTTGCCAAGGTTGAGGTCGCGAGTTCGAGACTCGTCTCCCGCTCCAGATTTTTCTGGCAGCGTGTTGTACGGCGAAGCGCTGCAGGTGCAGGACAATGCGGGAGTAGCTCAGTTGGTAGAGCGCAACCTTGCCAAGGTTGAGGTCGCGAGTTCGAGACTCGTCTCCCGCTCCAAGTAATGGGGAAGCCAAGCTTCCCTTTTTATTTGATGGACTTACGGTCCTCGAATAAAGAATCTGTCGCTTGCCTCACGGCATTCGCACAGTCCGCTTTTGGCGCGATAGCAAAGCGGTTATGCAGCGGCCTGCAAAGCCGTTTAGGCCGGTTCGACTCCGGCTCGCGCCTCCAGGTAGAAAGAGAAAAAGCCCCGCTTCGGCGGGGCTTTTCTTTTTTCTGCGTCCGGTTCGGAGGCGGACCGTGAGGCGGGCGGGGCGGGTGCGGTAGCATGGCGCGATCAGCGGGCGTTCGAGTCCTGCGCGAAACGCCGAGGCGATCGATGGCGAAACCAGGTGAAGCGAATTGACCACCCCCGGGCTCGACACGCGGGAGGCGCGGCTCTCCGATTGCGCTGCAATCGCGAGGCTGCTGTGCCAGCTTGGATACGAGGTCACGCCCGCGCTGATTCATGAAAAATTGCAGTCGCTGGCCGACAAGCCCGATGACCGGGTTTGCGTGGCAACGATGGACGGCGAGGTGGTCGGCAGTATCAGCCTGCACATCCTGCCGCTCTTTCATGCAGCCGGAAATCTCGGGCGCATCACGAGCATGGTCGTTGACGAGCGTCACAGGGGATGCGGGATTGGCGGTGCACTGATGGCGACTGCAGAACGTTGGTTCGAGAGTGGCCGATGCGTGAAGCTGGAGGTGACGAGCGGCGATCAACGCGCGGACGCTCACCGCTTTTATGCGCATCATGGTTTCGCGCGCGACGGGCAGCGGCTCTCCAGGAAAATGCATCCGTAGCGCATGTCCGAAAACAAAAGCCCGCTGCGTGCGGGCTTTTGTTTTCAGCGATTGAAGCGCGATTCTCGAACGGGCGCACCGGCTATGCGATGTCGCTCGTTCGTCGCGGCATCCGCTCAACCATCCACCGGCTGCGCCGGCGTGTCGAGCGTCAACTGATAGAACGCCGCGTCGAGCCACCGGCCGAACTTGAATCCCGCCTGCGTGATCGTGCCCGAGTGCACGAATCCGAGCTTCGTATGCAGTGCGATGCTTCCCGCATTGGTCGCATCGATGCAGCCGACCACCACGTGCACCTGCGCTTCGTGCGCGCGCCGGACCACTTCGCGCAGCAGCACCTCGCCAAGCCCGCGGCCGCGCTGGTCGCGATGCACGTACACGCTGTGTTCGACCGTGTACTTGTAGGCGGGAAACGCGCGGAACGTGCCCCAGCTCGCAAAGCCGAGCAGCGTGCCCGATGCGTCGACCGCGCCGATGACCGGGAACCCGCCCGCGCGCTTCGCCGCGAACCACGCGACCATCGCTTCCGGCGGACGCGGCTTGTAGTCGTACAGCGCAGTCGACGTCGCGATCGCGTCGTTCAGGATCTCGAGGATGGCCGGCGCATGCTCGGCCTCGCTGCAATCGATCAGGCGCACGTCGTCGCGCTGTTTCGGGGAATTCATACGGGCTCCTGTGGGCAGTAAGTAGGGCGCGCGCACGGCTGCTGCGACGACGCGTTCATCAGAGGTTCCGCACGCCGGCGGCGGATGCATCGCAGATCGCGACGACATAGCGCGCGGCATGCGACGACGGATTGCTGAAAATCAGCGGCTGGTCTAGCCGCATGGCCAGACAGTCGCCTTCGTGAAGTTCGTGAAGCGCGTCGCCGAACGTGACGTCGACGCGGCCGCTGATGACCCATACCTGCTGATGCAGCGCGCTTTCGCGTCCGCCACTGTCGTACGCGACGCGGGCACCGGGCGGGAAATCCACCTCGACGAGCTGGATCGGCGACGGCCAGCCGGCCGGGGAGAGGTTGCGGCGCACATAGCCGGACGCAGGGTCTCGCCATTCGGCCTGCTGCGCGCGGCGCGCCAGCGGCTGCGTGGGCGTGTCGTCCTGGTCGCCGCCGAACAGCCCGGCCAACGACACGCCGAGCCCGGCCGCGAGCTTGTCGAGCACGACGGCCGTCGGGCTGGCCGATGCACGTTCGATGAGCGAGATCATCGAACGGCTGACGCCGGAGCGCGCGGCCAGTGCATCGAGCGTGTAGCCTCGCACGGTGCGCAGGTCGCGTACGCGCCGGGCGATGCGTTCGTTGATGCCGGTGTCGTCGACAACGGCGGTAGCTGATTCTTTCATGATGGATTTATTTTCCAGCAAACTGGAATTCGATGTCAACGGGATTGACGTCCGATAGCTCGATGGAATCCGAACGGCTTGCCCGGCAGTCGCACGCGGCGTAATATACGAATCGACTACGTTTCGTTTAATTGGGGATATATGGGAATCATCAAGATTTCCGAGCACATGCACGAGCGGCTGCGCTCGACCAGCACGGCGCTGAGCCGCTCGATCAACGCGCAGGCCGAACACTGGCTGCGCGTCGGGATGCTGGCGGAACTCAATCCGGCGCTGTCCTACGGCGACATCTGCCGGATGCTGATCGAGGCCGAAGCACGGGGCGGTGAAGCGGGGCCGGCGGAACCGGTCGAGCACGGCATCGAGCAGGTGGCGTAATGGCGAAGCGAGAAATCCCGATCCGCGGCGCCGCGGAAATCGCCAAGTCGCGCGAAGCCGCGAAGCTCGCGTCGCAGGTGCTGACGATGATCACCGAGCACGTGAAGCCGGGTGTCACCACCGACGAGCTGGACGTGCTCTGCCGCAACTACATCGTCGATGTGCTCGGCGCGATCCCGGCGAACATCGGCTACCACGGTTATCCGAAGACGCTCTGCACGTCGGTCAATCACGTGGTGTGTCACGGCATTCCGACGTCGCGGCCGCTGCGCGACGGCGACATCGTGAACCTCGACATCGCGGTGATCAAGGACGGCTGGTTCGGCGATACGAGCCGCATGTATTTCGTCGGCGAACCGAACGAGCTCGCGCGTCGGCTCGTCGCGACGACCTATGAGGCGATGCACGCGGGCATTCGCGCGGTGCGTCCGGGCGCAACGCTCGGCGACGTCGGCTACGCGATCCAGCAGGTCGCGCATCGCGAAGGATTCAGCGTGGTTCGGGAGTACTGCGGGCACGGCATCGGCGATGTCTATCACGACGAGCCGCAGGTGCTTCACTACGGCCGCCCGGGCACCGGCGTGCCGCTCCGGCCGGGGATGATCTTCACGATCGAGCCGATGCTCAACGCGGGCAAGCGCGACACGCGCATGCTGGCGGACGGCTGGACGGTCGTCACGAAGGACCATTCGCTGTCGGCGCAATGGGAGCACATGGTCGTGGTGACCGAGACGGGCTTCGAGGTGCTGTCCGAGGACGCGAAGCCGCAGGCGTTCCCGGTGCTGTCCGGCACGCACGCCGCCTGATATCTGCAGTGCGCCGCGATCGGCGGTGCGGCGTCACAGTGAAACGGGCCCCTTTGTGGGGCCCGTTTCGTTTTCGTTCCAGGTTGCGCGGCGAGATTTACGCGCGAACGCGCCGACCGGCTGCTCGGTGGGGGAGCGCGGCTTGGCCGTCGCTCAACCGCGCGCCTTCTGCCATGCGGATTCGACGAACACGCGGCACAGCGCTTCCATCCCCTTGCGGTC
Source organism: Burkholderia sp. Ac-20384 (assembly GCF_017104605.1). Taxonomy (NCBI): domain Bacteria; kingdom Pseudomonadati; phylum Pseudomonadota; class Betaproteobacteria; order Burkholderiales; family Burkholderiaceae; genus Burkholderia; species Burkholderia sp. Ac-20384. Next base: position 7,245 of record NZ_JAAGPE010000144.1, read on the forward strand.
TTCGTCGTCGAAGCGCGCAGCGACCGGGCTGTCGACGTCCCACACGCCGATCAGCGTGCCGTCGGCGGCCACCAGCGGCACGACGATTTCCGATTCCGATGCGGCGTCGCACGCGATATGGCCGGGGAAGTCATGCACGTCGCGCACGACCTGCGTCTCGCGCGTCTGCGCGGCCGTGCCGCACACGCCTTTGCCGAGCGCGATCCGCACGCAGGCGGGCTTGCCCTGGAACGGCCCGACCACGAGTTCCGTCCCGTCGAAGAAGTAGAAACCGGCCCAGTTGAGACGGTCGAGCGAGTGGTAGACCAGCGCGGAGAAATTGGCCGCGTTCGCGGTCAGGTCGCGTTCGGATTCGACGAGCGCGCGCGCCTGCTCGACGAGCGTCGCGTATTGATCGGCCTTGGAGGCGTTGGGGTCGTTGGACAGCGTGAACATGGCGGGAAAGCGATCAGGGTTGTGGAATGCGCGATGCGCGTACCGCAGTCTACGGCACGCGCGCGCGGTTTGCAGCGCTCGGTCACGCGTGAAGCGGCGCGCTCAATCGGGTTCGAGTTCGGCAAACCGCTCCGCCAGGAAATCGAGCAGCGCGCGTACTGAGGGCAGCAGCCCCCGGCGCGACGCGAACACCGCATGCACGATCTCGCGGCGCGGCGCCCAGTCGGGCAGCACGGTCACCAGCTCGCCGCGCGCGACCTCGTCGCGCACCATCATCGTCGGCAATTGCACGATGCCGACGCCCGCGACGGCCGCCGCGCGCAGCGCGAGCATGCCGCCCGTCACGAAGCGCGGCTGGTGATGAATTTCCGCGTGAGCGCCATCGGGCCCGCGCAGCCGCCACACGTGCGTGGACTGCGGGGCGCCGTGATCGAGACTCGGCAGGCGTGCGAGATCGGCGGGAACGGCCGGTGCGCCGTGCTCGCGCAGCAGCGAGGGGCTCGCGACGAGGCATTGGCCGCGCTCGGCCAGCATGCGCAGCGCGAGATCGCTGTCTTCGAGCGGCGGCGGGCGCACGCGGATCGCGACGTCGATCCCTTCGCCGACCACGTCGACGCGCCGGTTGGTCGCTTCCAGATGGATCTCGACGCGTGGGCACGCAACCATGAACGCGGCGATCATCGTGCCGACCAGCGAATCGAGCAGCACGATCGGGCAACTGACGCGCACGATGCCGCGCGGCTCCTCGTGCAGCAGCGCGATCGCCTCGTCGGCCGCATCGGCCTCGACGAGCATCGCGCGGCAATGCGCGTAATAGGTCTGGCCGACGTCGGTAACCGTGAAGCGCCGCGTCGAGCGCTGGATCAGCCGCATCCCGAGCCGTGCCTCGAGCAGCGCGATGCGGCGACTCAGCTTCGATTTCGGCATGTCCAGCGCACGCCCGGCCGGTGCGAAGCCGCCGTGTTCGACGACCTGCACGAAGTAATAGAGATCGTTCAGATCCCGCGCTTTATCGTTCATGAAATGGAACGCTGAGTGCGATTTTGGCAGTCTACCGGATCGATCGTTCCACCACTATATTTCTACCCAGGATGCGAAACACGTGTTTCGCCGCAATTCGGAGAAGGCAATGAAGAAGATCCAGGGTGTCTACAGTGCGCCGCGCGGCCATTGGGTCGGCGACGGTTTCCCGGTGCGTTCGATGTTCAGCTACCAGTCTCACGGCGCGCACCTGAGCCCGTTCCTGCTGCTCGATTACGCCGGCCCGGCCACGTTCGAGCCGGGTTCGGTCTCGGCGCCGCGCGGTGTCGGCCAGCATCCGCACCGCGGGTTCGAAACGGTGACGATCGTCTATGACGGCGAGGTCGCGCACCGCGACTCGACCGGCGCGGGCGGCGTGATCGGCCCGGGCGACGTGCAGTGGATGACGGCCGCGAGCGGGATCCTCCATGAGGAATTCCACTCGGAAGGGTTCACGCAGCGGGGCGGCCCGCTCGAGATGGTGCAGCTGTGGGTGAACCTGCCCGCCGCGGACAAGATGGGTGCGCCCGGCTACCAGACGCTGCTGAACGCCGACATCCCCGTGGTCGAGCTGCCGGACGGCGCGGGGCGTGCGCGGATCATCGCCGGTGAATTCGACGGGCGGCGCGGCCCGGCCCGCACGCATACGCCGATCGACGTGTGGGACGTGCGGCTCGTGGCCGGCGGCCATGTGCGGTTCCCGGTCGCCGACGGGCGCACGCTCGCGGTGGTCGTGCTGAGCGGTACCGTGCAGGTGAACGGTGAGACGGTCGCTCGCGAAGCGCAGTTCGTGCAACTCGGCCGCGACGGCAGCGACGTCGAGATCGAAGCGAACGGCGACGCGAAGCTGCTGATCCTGAGCGGCGAGCCGATCGACGAACCTGTCGTCGGTTACGGGCCGTTCGTGATGAACTCGCAAGAGGAGATCCGTACCGCGATCGAGGACTTCAACAGCGGCCGCTTCGGCCAGATGCCGGCATGACGGACAGGCCCCGCGCAATGCGGGGCCTTTTTTTGCGCGCGGACAGTCGGTCGCGCGGCGAGTGCGCTTCGAGGCATAATCGTCGATTGCCGCGCGCCGGCCGGCGCGCCCGAATCAGGACCGACCATGAACGCATCCGCTGCATCCCCGAGCGCCGCCGATCTCGACTGGCGCTGGAAATCCTTCGACGCGCTGACGGCGCGCGAAGTCTATTCGATCCTCGAAGCACGCAGCGCGGTGTTCGTCGTCGAGCAGAACTGCGTGTATCGCGACATCGACGACGCGGACCAGACCGCATGGCACCTGGCCGCCTTCGATCCGGCAGGCCGCGTGGCCGGCTATCTTCGCGTGCTGCTGCCCGATGCGCAGAACACCGACGTGCGCATCGGCCGCGTGCTGACGACCGCCGCGTTCCGCGGCGCGGGCCTCGGCAACGGGCTGTTGTCGCGCGCGCTCGAGCATATCCGCGCGCAGTGGCCGGATACGCCGGTGAGCCTGCATGCGCAGGCCCACCTGCAGCGTTTTTACGGGGCATTCGGCTTCACGCCGAGTTCGGACGTGCACGACGAGGACGGCATCCCGCACGTGTGGATGAGCAGCGCACGCGCGTAATGCGCGACGCGCCGCGCAGCGGTCAGTGCGCGGCGTGCGCCACCGGCGGCCGGTCCGCGCGCTGCGTGGCCCGCTCATCGATCAGGCGGCCGCGCGCGGACAGCCGCAACCAGTGCCGCAGCGCGATCAGCGCGCCGATCACGCTCATCATCGAGCCGGGAATCCACAGCAGCAGGCCACCGATCTGCTGGTCGCGCAGCGGGCTCAGCCACGTGAACGCACGGCCGCAGATCGAATAGATCGGATACAGCTCGTGCGGCGTGAAGAAGATCAGCGCGCCGAGCGCGATCTGCGGCGGGATCGCCGCGACGACGATCAGGATCCGGCGGCCCGGCGACAACCGCGCGGGCGGCGCGGGACGCGGATCGACGACGAGCCACCAGAACAGCAGCCCGTCGATCACCATGCTCCAGTTCATCACGCGATAGAGACGCCAGTCGAGCATCGCGATGAAGTGGATCGGCGACAGTAGCCAGAAATAGATCAGCCCGACGAACAGCACGACCGCGACGACGGGATGGAACACCACGTCGAGCGTCGCCCGCACGGGCGCCCATGCGAGCGCGGGGCGCACGAAACGCTGCCGCCAGCGGAACGGGATGCCCGCGCGAATCGCCGCGCCCGGATAGGACAGCGCGATAAAGAACGGCCCGAGGTGGTGCAGCACCAGGTGCTGCGCGCGATGCAGGAAGAACTCGTGCTCGAAGAAATAGTCGAGCCGCGTATGCAGGGCGATGTAGAGCGCCGTCAGCCCGAACCAGAACGAGAACTGCCGCAGCGGCGACACCTTCGCCTTCTTCACGCCGCGCGCGAACAGCACGGCAGCGGTCAGCACCGCGATGACCACGGTGGGCGACGGTTCCCACGGATCGAGCCAGTACAGGAGGTTCATCGTGCGCGCATTACTTCGCCTGAGCCGGCGACTTCACGGCGAACGGCGCATCGACCGTTTCGCCGTCGGAGAACTTCAGGCGCAGGTGCACGGTGTCGCCCGGCTTGATCGCGTGCTTCGGCTCTTCGAGCATGAAGTGGTAGCCGCCCGGCGCGATGTCGACCTTGCCGCGCGCGGGGATCGTCAGCTTGTCGACCATTTCCATCTTCTGCGTCGAGCCGTTCGAGACGGTCTGGTGCAGCATGGCCATCCCGTAGTCGGGGCTGTCGACGTCGACGAGATCGACCGGCTTGTCGCTCGTGTTCACGAGCGTCACGTAGCCGCCGGCCGGCAGCTTGTTCGGCAGCCAGCGCACCCATGCGTTCTGCGCAGTGATCGCGCCGGCGGCATACGCGTGGGCGCCTGCGCACAGCGCGGCGAGGAGGGCGAGCGTCTTGAGGGTCGTTTTCGTTTTCATGTCGGGATGAATTCAGGTAGTGGAGGCGGTGTCGATGATCCGGCGCACATCGGCGGCGATGGCGTCGGGCGAGTCGCGGTCGGTCGCAAGCAGGCGGGCGCGGCCGCTCGCGTCGAAGATGTAGACGGCCGAGCTGTGCGTGACTTCGTAGCCGCCCGACGGATCGCGCTTTTCCATCTGGTATGCAACGCGATAGCGCTTCGCGAGCGATTCGATCTGGCGGTCGGTGCCGGTCAGGCCGCGCGCATGCGCGGCGTCGAACGCGGCGACATACGATTGCATGGCTTGCGGCGTGTCGCGCGCAGGGTCGACCGACACGAACAGGATGCGCACGTTGTTTGCCTGCGGGCCGAGCTTCGTGAGCACTTCCATCAGCCGTGCCATCGTTTCGGGGCAGACATCGGGGCAGTGCGTGTAGCCGAAGTAGACGAGCGCAACCTGGCCGTGGAATGCATCGGCGTCAACGGGGTGGCCGTCGCCGCCCGTCAGCGTGAACGACAGGTCGGGCAGGTGGCCGGTCACGTTGGTGAGGTTCCAGCGCGGCTCGTCGTGCGTGCACGCGGCGAGTGCCACGGCGGCGGCGAGGGCCGCGGCCGTGCGGATGAGGCGGGAGAAGCGCCGGTGCGGCGCGGGACGGGCAGACGACATCCTGGGGCTCGATCGGACGAAATGGTAGCCGGGGCGCGGCGCCATGCGTCGCGCGGCAGGCGGTTGCGACTGTAGCGCAATTCGCGCACCGGCGTCCTTTCGAAACCCGTACGCGACGGGCGAGCGGGGCAATATGTCGCAGTTGACGCAGTGGGCGGTGCGATGCCGGCGCTGCGCCGGTTTCGCCCATCTCGATGCGCAGGCGCGGTAAGATGCGCACAATTCCATTCGCGCAGCGGCCGCCCGGCGTTTGCCGGCCGGCCCTCACACTATCGAATCGATGCAATCCGTTCCGGCTTCCCTGTCCCTGACCGATACCGCGTTCTTCTTCGACTTCGACGGCACGCTCGTCGAGCTGGCGCCGACGCCCGACAGCATTCATGTTCCGCCGTCGCTGCTGACGCTGCTCGACGAGCTGCAGCGCCGCTCGCACGGCGCGGTCGCGATCGTGTCCGGGCGCGGGATCGACAGCATCGACACGTTCCTGAAGATGCCCGGCATGCCGATCGCCGGCCTGCACGGCGCGGAGCGCCGCGATGCGAACGGCGACACGCAACGTATCGGCTTCAACGACGAACGCCTGCTGCGCATCGAGCGCGAGCTGGCAGCCGTCGTCGACCGTCATCCGGGCATGCTGCTCGAAATCAAGGGCGCGGCCGTCGCGCTGCACTACCGCAACGCGCCCGAGCGCGAGGCGGCGGCGCGCGCGGCCACCGAGCGTCTCGTCGCCGACTATGCCGATGCGTATGTGCTGCAGCCCGGCAAGATGGTGTTCGAGATCAAGCCGAAAGGCGTCGACAAGGGGCGCGCGCTCGCCGCGTTCCTCGACGAGCCGCCGTTTGCCGGCCGCGTGCCGGTGTTCGCGGGCGACGACCTGACCGACGAGAAGGGCTTCGCGGTGGTCAACGCGCGCGGCGGCCTGTCGATCAAGGTCGGCGCGGGCGAGACGTCCGCCCGCATGCGGCTCGACTCGGTCGACGCGCTGCATGAGCAGATCGCGTGCTGGCTTGGTGCGGGGCAGCCGGACGCATGAGTCGCCTCATCATTGTTTCAAACCGCGTTGCGCCGATTTCGGAAGGCGAACCGGCGGCGGGCGGTCTCGCGATCGGCGTCTACGATGCGCTGAAGGAGACGGGCGGCATGTGGTTCGGCTGGAGCGGCGAGGTCGTCGCGTCCGGCGCACCGCAAATCCGCGTCGAGGAGCACGGGCCGGTCACGTTCGCGACCATCGGCCTGTCGCGGCGCGACTACGACCAGTATTACCGCGGCTTCTCGAACGCGACGCTGTGGCCCGCGTTTCACTACCGCACCGACCTGATCCAGTACGACCGTCACGAGTTCGAAGGCTACAGCCGCGTGAACGTGTGGCTCGCCCAGCAGCTCGTGCCGCTGCTGCAGGACGACGACGTGATCTGGGTGCACGACTATCACCTGATCCCGTTCGCGCGCGCACTGCGCGCGGCCGGCGTGAAGAACCGCATCGGCTTCTTCCTGCATATCCCGTTTCCGGCTGCACAGGTGCTCGTCAACGTGCCGCCGCATCGCGATCTCGTCGAGTCGCTGTGCGCGTTCGACCTGCTCGGTTTCCAGACTGAACCCGACCTGCGCGCGTTCTGCGACTACGTCGAATCCGAAGCGGACGGCGTGATCGAGCGCGACGGCCACCTCGCGACGGTGCGCGCATTCGGCCGGACGCTGCGCGCGGCCGCCTATCCGATCGGCGTGCATCCGGACGAGATCGCGTCGCTCGCGCAGGCCGGCGAGAACGGCAAGGCGGTGCGCACGCTCGCGACGTCGCTGCGCGGCCGCAAGCTGATCATGAGCGTCGACCGGCTCGATTACTCGAAGGGGCTCGTCGAGCGCTTCCGTGCGTTCGAGAAACTGCTCGAGCACGAGCCGTCGCATCGCAATCGCGTGTCGTTCCTGCAGATCGCGCCGTCGACCCGCGCGGAGCTGCGCGCGTACCAGGACATCCGGCTACAGCTCGAAGGGGAGTCGGGGCGCATCAACGGACGCTTCGCCGAGCTCGACTGGGCGCCGATCCTCTATATCCATCGTCAGTACGACCGCCAGCTGCTCGCTGCGCTGTACCGGCTCGCGCGGGTCGGCTACGTGACGCCGCTGCGCGACGGGATGAACCTCGTCGCGAAGGAATACGTGTCCGCGCAGAATCCGGAGGATCCGGGCGTGCTCGTGCTGTCGCGCTTCGCGGGCGCCGCACGCGAGTTGACGGGGGCGCTGATCGTCAATCCGATCGATATCGACGGGATGGCCGACGCGTTGTCGCAAGCGCTGACGATGCCGCTCGCCGAGCGGCGCGCGCGTTATACGGACATGATTGCGCAGCTTCGCGAGAACAACGTGTCGGTGTGGCGCGACAACTTCCTGCGCGATCTTCAGCACGCGTAACCGGCGCGTCATCGAGCAATAAAAAAAGCCGCAGTGCGACGCGCACTGCGGCTTTTTTGTCGGGTGCGGGCCGGCGTGTCAGGCCGCGCGTTCGCCGGTCGGCGTGCTGCCGTCGGGGGCCGGGTGATGGCGGCCATGCTGTTTCGCGAGCAGGTCGCGGTACAGGCCCGGGCGGTTGCGCAGCACGTCGGGCGCGCCGTCGTCGATGACCTTGCCGTTGTTCATCACGATGATCCGGTCGAAGTTGCGCAGCGTCGACAGGCGGTGGGCGATCGCGATCACCGTGCGGCCGACCATCAGGCGGTCGAGCGCGCTCTGGATCGCTTCCTCGGATGCGCTGTCGAGCGCGGACGTCGCTTCGTCGAGCAGCAGGATCGGCGCATCCTTCAGGATCGCGCGCGCGATCGCGATGCGCTGGCGCTGGCCGCCCGACAGCTTGACGCCGCGGTCGCCGACGATCGTGTCATAGCCTTCCGGCATCGCTTCGATGAACTCCGCGCAGCGCGCGTCGCGCGCGGCGGCGAGCACTTCCTCGCGGGTCGCTTCGGGGCGGCCGTACGCGATGTTGTCGTAGATCGTCCGGTGCAGCAGCGAGATGTCCTGCGGCACGAGCGCGATCGCGTGGCGCAGGCTGTCCTGCGTGATCGTCTTCACGTCCTGGCCGTCGACCTGCACCGCGCCGTCCTGCGTGTCGTAGAAGCGCTGCAGCAGTGCGAGCACGGTCGACTTGCCGGCGCCCGACTTGCCGATCAGGCCGACGCGCTGGCCCGGCTCGATATGGAGGTCGAAGTGGTCGAGGATCGCGCGGCGGTGCGGATACGCGAACGTCACGCGCTCGAAGTTGACGCGGCCGCCCTTGGCCGACAGCGGCTGCGCGTCGGAGCGGTCCGGCATCCCGTGCGGCTCGAGCAGCGTCTTGACCGCTTCGGACAGGCGCGCGATGTGCTGCGTGACGTCGACGAGCGCGACCGCGAGATCGCGCGTGCCGTGCAGGATCGTGAAGCCGAGCGAGCTGACGAGCACGATGTCGCCCGACGTCGCGCGGCCCTGGTCCCACAGCCACAGCGCCCAGCCGAGCAGGCCGGCGGACAGCATCGCGGTGATCACCGCGTGCAGCAGGCGCAGCTTTTCGAGATAGAGCAGGCTTTGCTGGCGCGCGTCCATCTCGGCCTTGACCGTCGCGCCGAAGCGTTTCTGTTCGCGCAGGGTCATCCCGAACGCACGCACGAGGCCCATGTTGCCGATCACGTCGACGAGTTCGCCGTCGACCGCCGCGGCCTTCGCCGCGAATGCGTGGTGGCGTGCCGAGCCGCGACCGGCCAGCTTGAACAGCACGATGGAGAGCACCGCGGAGCAGCCGAGCAGGCCCGCCGCCATCATCGGATTGACGACGATGATCATCAGGATCGCGCCCATCACCGCGATGCACGGCGGCAGCACGTTCCACGCCATCGTGTTTTCCGACGTGTAGACCGCGTTCGACGTGGCCGTGATGCGGCTCGCGAGCGTGCCGGGCTGCTTCTCCGCGTAGTAGGTGGGCGAATGGCCGATCAGGTACTGGAACAGGTCGCGCCGCAGGTCGCCGGTGACGGCGACGAACGTGTGCGCGGCGAACCAGCCGCCGACGCGCCACAGCAGGTTGTCGGCGGCGATCAGCCCGACGAGCAGCGCGAATGCGCTCCACAGCGGGCCGGGGTGATGCCGCCCGGTTGCCAGCACGTCGATCAGGTGCTTGATCGCGTATTGCGAGCCGAGCGCGCAGCCGACGGCGGCCAGCACGCTGCAGAGCACGATCAGGTGGGCGACAGGATGCAGGCGAATGTAGCGGAACAGGAACGCGATCGGTCGATGCGCGTAGCTCGACAGCTTCGCGTTGTGGGCGTTGCGCTGGGCAGGGGTGAGAGATTCCAAAATATGCGTGCGGTGATTCGGTGATTGAGCGTGGCGGCTGGATCGCAGGCCGGCGTTCGCCCGGACTGAATAATCCGGCATTGTAAACAAGGCCGCGTGTCGCGCTGCGCGAATCTTGCCTTGGCCAGGGGCTCGCGATCGATTTTGAGATAAAATCCGGCATCCCGTCCTGCCTCATGTGCCGGAATCACGCTGCCGGCGGTCACGGGGTCAAGGAATGCCAAAAGGGCCTTCCACTCTAGAACGGACACCCAAGTCCGCGGGTTGCAAAGTGTTGCACCTTTGTAACAAAGTAAAGTGTTTGAAATGTTGTGCGCCGTATCAGGATTAACCCTAGATAATCGGCTCCGGGTTCGATTCCAGGTTTTTTACGAACCCCTGTCAACGGGTCTTCGTTTCAAACGTTCTATGCCTGTCGCGTCGCCGACGCTCCTTGAGCAGCGCGGGTTTGACGCCCCCGGCAGGCTGATTCGTCCGATTTTCGGACGAAATGCATCCAGCCCGGACCGCCGGCAGGTTGCCGACCCATACCTGGTTTTTAGCCGATTTTTTAGGAGTTACGCATGCGAATCGCCCAAATCGCTCCGTTGCACGAAGCGGTGCCCCCGAAACTGTACGGTGGTACCGAGCGAGTGGTGTCCTACCTCACCGAAGCACTTGTCGAGATGGGGCATGACGTCACGCTCTTCGCGAGCGGCGATTCGCAAACCTCCGCGAAGCTCGAAGCGTGCTGGCCGCAGGCGCTGCGCCTCGACCCGACGATCCGCGACGTGATGGCCCCGCACATGCTGCTCCTCGAGCAGGTGCGCCGCCGCGCGGAAGAGTTCGATGTCCTGCACTGCCACATCGACTACTATCCGTTCTCGCTGTTCTCGCGCCAGCCGGTCCCGCATCTGACGACGATGCACGGCCGTCTCGACCTGCCGGAACTGCAGCCGATCTTCAACGCATTCAACGACGTGCCGGTCGTGTCGATCTCCGACAACCAGCGCATCCCGCTGCCGCAAGCGAACTGGCTGTCGACCGTCTACCACGGCCTGCCGGAAAACCTGCTGACGCCGATCCCGAACGTCAAGCCGAGCTACCTCGCGTTCCTGGGCCGCATCTCGCCGGAGAAGCGCGTCGACACGGCGATCCGCATCGCCGAGCAGGCCGGCCTGCCGATCAAGATCGCCGCGAAGCTCGACAAGGCTGACCGCGCGTACTACGAAGAGAAGATCAAGCCGCTGTTCGCGCTGCCGCACGTCGAGTACATCGGCGAAATCAGCGAGTCCGAAAAGACCGAATTCCTCGGCAACGCGCACGCGCTGCTGTTCCCGATCGACTGGCCGGAGCCCTTCGGCCTGGTGATGATCGAGGCGATGGCTTGCGGTACGCCGGTGATCGCGTTCAAGCGCGGCTCGGTGCCGGAAGTGATCGACAACGGCGTGTCGGGCTTCGTCGTCGAAGACGAACTGTCGGCTGTTGCCGCGCTCAAGCGCCTCGATACGCTGCCGCGCGAGAAGGTCCGCGCCGCGTTCGAAGCCCGCTTCTCGTCGAAGGTGATGGCACAGAACTACGTGAAGGGCTACGAGGAACTGCTGCGCCAGAAGCGTCGCACGGTGCTCCGCGAAGTCAACGCAAGCTGATTGCGGGCCGCCGCCGCGCTGCGGCGTGCGGCTTGCCATCGACGCCCCGTCCGGGTTCCCGGCGGGGCGTTGTCACATCCGCGGCGCGGATCTGTTGTATTCTCGCCGCGCCCGACGCTGCGAACGGCCTCCGAAGCGGCCCGGCAGGGCATCCGTCCGTCTGTCCAGACGGTAATGTCCCTATAATGGCCGTGCCGTGAAATCCGGCCCCGCACGAATATCCAGAGGAGAGCAGTCTTGGCGAGAACGAAATCCACGCGCGCAGCGCCGGCCCCCGGCGCCGGTGTGATCTTCGCGTTGCGTGCGATCGGTCTCGTGCTGCTCGCGCGCTGGCTGTTCTCGATGTCCCAGATGGGTTATCGCTCGTCGCTGTCGGCGATGGTGTCGTCGCCCTGGGCGTTCGTCTACCTTCTCCTGATCTTCCTGCTGCTCGCACTGCCGGGCGCCGTCGCGCGCGCCGAACGGCCGTTTCATCCGCTGCCGCAGTGGCTGCGCCAGGCGCTGCGCGTCTTCGCGCTGATCGGTTTGCTGTTCGCGGTCTGGTCGATCGGCATGTTCGTCTGGGTGGACGGCTGGCGCCTCGCGCTGCATGCGGTGACGGCGACCAACGGCTGGCTCGTCGCCGCACCGGCGCTTTATGCGGCGATCGTCTGGATCTGCCGCCCGCGGCCGCTGTGGCGGACCAACGTGGCCGCCCGCCGCTTTGCGGTCGGCCGTTATGCGATTTCGCTCGACGTGCTGACGCGCACCACGATCGTCTGGATGGAAAGCCGCAAGGTCGGCCAGTACGACGCGCGCGAACTGTCGGTGCGCTGGCCCGGCCGGGCGGCACCTGCCGCAGGCGAGGGTGCATCGGACGCGCAGCCGGCCGTCGTGCCGCCGCGCCGCGGCAGCCTGTTCAATCGACCGAAGGTCGAACTGCTGTGGGATTCGCCGGCGGCCGTCGGGCATAACCGGCAGATCGTCATGCGCGCGCCGCTCGCGACCGAAGGCGATCGCGTCGCGGTGCTCGCGCTCGACGCCGCGCTCAAACAGATCGTCTGACAAGTCCCGCGCACGGCGTGCGGGCGACAGGAGGCGTGATGATCGTCCGCTGGTTGCTGGCTGCCATTCACCTGAGTGCGTTCGGCGTCGCGTTTGCCGCGATCGCGGGGCGTAACCGCGCGTTGCGCCGGCTTATTGCATCGGCGCAGGCGGCCGACTTGCCCGGCGTATTCAAGGCGGATGCCGCGTGGGGGCTGTCGGCGCTCGTGCTGATCGTGACGGGCCTGATGCGCGCGTTCGGCGGTTTCGAGAAAGGCTCGGCGTACTACCTGCACGAGCCGCTTTTTCACCTGAAGATGACCGCGCTCGTGTTGATCCTGCTGCTCGAGATCGTGCCGATGCTTGGCCTGATCCGGTGGCGCGTCGCCGCGCGGCAGCAGCAGATGCCCGATCTCGGCCGTGCTCGCACCTATGTGCGGATCGGCCATTGGCAGGCGGTGCTGGTGATCGTCATCGTGTTCGCCGCGTCGGGGATGGCGCGGGGGATTGGGGCGGCCGGCTAGGCCTGGCCGGGTAGGTGCGGCCGGGAAGGTCTGGTCGGGTAGAGGTGTGGCAGGGTAGGTGCGGCCGGCTCTAGCTCTGGCCGCGTAGGCGCGGCCTGGTAGGTATGGCCTGGGCGAGGCAGGGCAGGCGAGGCCAAGGCAGGCTAGGCGAGGCCGGCCAGGCCAGCCATCGCTGCCACCGCCATCATCGCGATCCCGTTCGACCCACGCAGCGTTTCCGCCCGATACCCACCCGCCCGGCCGCAGGCCGCATCGCTTCTCTCGATTCCGGTTCGACCGGGCGATCCTGCCGCCCGGTCCGTCCCGTGCTCAGCGCACGAGGCAAGGGCGCTTGTTGTTGAAGGTCCAACCCGGAATCAGGTACTGCATCGCCGCCGCGTCGTCGCGGGCACCGAGCCCGTGCTGCTTGTACAGCTCGTGCGCGACCGCGACGGCATCCATGTCGATATCGATACCGAGGCCCGGCCGCTTCGGCACCTCTACCAGCCCGTTCTCGATCTTCAGCGGTTCGCGCGTCAGCCGCTCGCCGTCCTGCCAGATCCAGTGCGTGTCGATCGCGGTGACCTGGCCCGGCGCGGCGGCCGCGACGTGCGTGAACATCGCGAGCGAAACGTCGAAGTGGTTGTTCGAGTGCGAGCCCCACGTGAGGCCCCAGTCGCGGCACATCTGCGCGACGCGCACCGAACCCTGCATCGTCCAGAAGTGCGGATCGGCGAGCGGGATGTCGACGGCCTGCAGCTGCACCGCGTGACCCATTTGCCGCCAGTCGGTCGCAATCATGTTGGTGGCCGTCGGCAGCCCCGTCGCGCGGCGGAATTCGGCCATCACCTCGCGGCCCGAGTAGCCGTTTTCCGCGCCGCACGGATCTTCCGCGTAGGCGAGCACGTGATGCTGATCACGGCACAGCCGCACGGCCTCGTCGAGCGACCACGCACCGTTCGGGTCGAGCGTCACGCGCGCGTCGGGGAAGCGCTCGGCGAGCGCCGTCACGGCCTCGATCTCGCTCGCGCCTTCGAATACGCCGCCCTTCAGCTTGAAGTCGTTGAAGCCGTAGCGCGCATGCGCGGCCTCGGCGAGCCGTACGACGGCCTCGGGTGTCAGTGCGGCTTCGTCGCGCACGCGCGTCCAGTCGTCGGTCGCGCCGCTGCCGTCGCGGTAGGCGAGCGCGGTCCTGGTGCGGTCGCCGATGTAGAACAGGTAGCCGAGCATTTCGACGCGCTCGCGCTGCTGGCCCTCGCCGAGCAGCGCGGCGACCGGCACGCCGAGATGCTGGCCGAGCAGGTCGAGCAGCGCGGCTTCGAGTGCGGTGACCGCGTGGATCGTCGTGCGCAGGTCGAAGGTCTGCAGCCCGCGGCCGCTCGCGTCGCGGTCGGCGAAGGTGCGCCGCACGTCGTTGAGCACCGCGTGGTAATTGCCGACCGGCTGGCCGACGACGAGCGCGCGCGCATCGTCGAGCGTGCGGCGGATGCTTTCGCCGCCCGGTACTTCACCGACGCCGGTCCGGCCCGCGCTGTCCTTCAGGATCACGAGGTTGCGGGTGAAGAACGGGCCGTGTGCGCCGCTCAGGTTGAGCAGCATGCTGTCGTGGCCGGCGACCGGAATCGCTTGCAGGTCGACGATACGCGGCGTGTCGTGGGAGGGCGAGGCAGTGACGGCGTTCATGGGCGGCGATGGCGAAAGGGTGGGCAATGCCGTGCGGCAAAAGCTTTGCCGCGCGCGGCGGGAGGTGCGATCATTCGACAACCGACGTGCGCGGTGCGCAAGCCCCGCAAGTCGACGCAACCCGGAACGGGGTGAGAGCGGCAACCGATCCAGCGGAGCGCAGAACGCGAACGCTGGCTGATCGTAAAGCATGGGACCAGGCGGCGCTGGGATGCTCGCTTGAGTCGACAGGAGATCCATGTTTCGATCATCAGTCGTCGGATGACTTGTGACGCAGTATAATGAATCATCGGCTTTCGCTCAAACCCCGCGTAAACCCTCGGCTCACATTACGATCATTCAAAAAGGAACCGGCCTCATGTCCGTCCCTACGCTTCCCGCCGCGCCGCGCCGTCGCGCACGCAGCCTCGCACAAGATGTCGTCGACGCGCTGACCGCGCAGATCGAAAACGGCACGCTGCGTCCCGGCGACAAGCTGCCGACCGAAACCGAAGTCATGGCGGCGCAGGGCGTAAGCCGGACGGTCGTGCGCGAAGCGATCTCGCGGATGCAGGCGAGCGGCCTCGTCGAGACGCGCCACGGCATCGGCAGCTTCGTGCTGGAGCCGTCGCGCCGCCAGACGCTCGGCATCGACCCGGCGACGATCACGACGCTGCGCGACGTGCTCGCGGTGCTGGAGCTGCGCATCAGCCTCGAAAGCGAATGTGCGAGCCTTGCCGCGCAGCGCGCGAACGATACCGACCTGGCCGCGCTGCGGCGCGCGCTCGATGCGATTGCATCGGGGGCGGGCGGCGGCCGCGACACCGCGCAGCTCGACTTCCAGTTCCACCTGCAGATCGCGCAGTCCACCGGCAACCGCTATTTCGTCGACATCATGACGCAGCTCGGCACGTCGATCATCCCGCGCACGCGCGTGAATTCGGCCCGCTTTGCCGGCGACGATCTGGAGCGCTACGTCGGCCGGCTGAACCACGAGCACGAGGACATCTACGAGGCGATCGCACGCCACGACCCGGAGGCGGCCCGTGCCGCGATGCGCACGCACCTCACCAACAGCCGTGAACGGCTGCGCCGCGCGCACGAAGCGGCCGAGGCCGAGCGCGACACGCAGGCCGGCTGACGCGCCGGGCGACGTGGCCGGCGTTGCCGCCGGCCCGGTCGAATCGCCTCAACATCAGTCGTCATACGAGATCGAGCTCCCATCATCGATCACCGGGGCCGGGCGGTCTGTCCGCCGCCGGCCACCGGCACCGCCGATCAGCCTCCCTTCGTCGTGATCGTCTTCCACGCGCCGCTCTTCACCTGGTACAGCGTCGACATCCCGCTCTTCAGCGAGCCGTCGTTCGCGAACGAGATGCGGCCGGTGACCCCTTCGAAGTCGATCTTCTTCAGCGCCGGGCGATAGACCTTCGGGTCGGTCGAGCCGGCCGCCTGCATCGCCTTGATCGCCGCCCACGCCGCGTCGTAGCCGAATTGCGCGTACGACAGCACATCGACGCCGAAGCGCTTCTTGAAGCGCTGTTCGAAATCCTTCCCTTGCGGCAGCTCGTCGAGCGGCCGGCCGTATTCCCACGCCATCGCGCCTTCGGCGGCCGGGCCCGCGATCTTGATGAACTCGTTGTCCTTCACGCCGCCGCCGCCGACGAACTGCGCGTTCAACCCGAGCTGGCGCATCTGCTTGATGAAGTTCGCGGCGAGCGAGTCGAGGCCGCCGAAGAAGATCAGGTCGGGGTTCTTCGCTTTCAGGCTCGTGATCTGCGCGCGGAAGTCGACTGCCTGGTTGCTGGTGAACTCACGGCCGACGAGGTTCCCGCCCGCGGCCTTCACGGCCTTCTCGAACTCGTCGGCCTCGCCCTGGCCGAACGCGGTGCGGTCGTCGATGATCGCGATGCGCTTCGCCTTCGTCACGTCGACCGCGTACTTGCCCGCGTTGCCGGCGTTCTGGCCGTCGGTCGCGATCACCATGAACATGTTCGCGAGCCCGCGCGCGGTGAGCGTCGGGTTGGTCGCGGCCGGATCGATCACCGGGATGCCGGCCTTGTCGTAGACGACCGAAGCCGGAATCGTCGTCCCCGAGTTGAAGTGGCCGACCACGACCGACACGTTCTGGTCGACGAGCGCCTGCGCGGCCTGCACGCCGATGCGCGGGTCGGCCTGGTCGTCCTGCACGATGAGGTTGAAGTGCGCGGGCTTGCCGGCGATCTGCACCTTCTGCGCGGCGGCATCGTCGAGCGCGAGCTGCACGCCGTTCTGCAGGTCCTTGCCGTAACCGGCGTTCACGCCCGTGAGCGGCGCGGCGAAGCCGACCTTCACGTCGGTCGAATCGGCGGCCTGGGCGGCCTGTTGCGAGAGGAGGGCAAGCGCGGATGCAATCGACACCGACAGCAGGGAATGACGGAATTTCATGTTGTTCCTCTTGTTCGACACCTGCGAGTGAGTACCGCATGCGCTCGGGTGGGCCGAACGCGTGCGACGGGCGGGCGGTTCGACCGCTTCTCTGAATCGGGCGGGGAGGTCGGCATCGTGATCCTCGGAAGCATCTCCCGTCAGGCTCCGTGAAGAGCCCCGATCGCCTCGATATATAGGTCGCCGATATGCCCGGGT
>NZ_JAAGPE010000145.1:0-23837 GCF_017104605.1 Burkholderia sp. Ac-20384
GCTCGTCACGAACGCGCAGCATCCGGCCTACGGCCACGCGTCGTATGAAGCGGACGTCACGATCGGCGCACCGGCGCCGGGCGCGACCACCGCGAACGCGGGCTTCATCGTGCACGTGACGAACCCGCCGGTCGTCACCGGATTCCCGCCGGTTTTCGAGATCGTCGTGCCGGCGTTCGCGACGCCGTTGCCGACCGTCGTCACGAGGTTCGTGAGCGGTGCGCCGAGCGGCGTGCTCGACGCGACGGTCTGCGTGACCGACCCGACCTGAGTCGTGATCGGCGTGATCGCCGAACTGGCGGCGCCCGTGACCTGCGCGACCGGGCCGGTCGACAACTGCGTGCCGAGCGTCGCGCCGCCGCCCGCGATCGTATTGCCGAGCGTCGTGATCGCACCGCCGACGGGCGACGTGACGGGCGCGAGCGGCGCCAGCGCCGAACCGCTGCCACCGAGGCTCGACACGACGCCGCCGGTTGCCGCGACCGCGTCGCCGAGGTTTGTGACCACGCTGCCGGTGCTCGCGACCGTCGTGCCGACCGGGTTCGACGATGCGCCGAGCTGGCCGAGCCCCGATCCGAGCCCGGTACCGAGTGTCGTGACGGCAGCGCCGGTGTCCTGCACGACGGTGCCGAGCCCCTGCGTGGTCGCGGCGTTCGTGCCGGGCAGCGACTGGCTGGCGATCGTCGCGCCGACGCCTGATACGGTGCCGCCCGCGGCCGTCACGACGTTGCTCGACGAGTCGATCGTTTGGCCGAGTGCATTGGCCGACGTGCCGGCGCTCGAGGCACCGCCGGCGCCGCTCCCGGTGCCGCCGACGGTCGATCCGCTTCCCGACCCGCCGCCACTGCCGGTGCCGTTACCGGTGCCGCCGGTGGTAGCCGTCGTGTCGCCCGAACCCGATCCGGTGCCGCCGGTGCCCTGGCTCAGCGAGCCGGAGCCGCCGCACGCGGACAGCGACACCAGCGCTGCGACGCCAGCCGCGATCATGATCATTCGGAGTCCTGCTTGATGAGTGGTCGGCGTATCCATGTCGTCCTCGTATTCATTGCATTGAAGAGTGGGGTCAGGCGGCCTTCGCGTGCGTCAATGTGTTGCTGCGATGGGGAAGCGGCTGGCGCATCGTTGGTTGTCTCCCTGATTGACCTGTCGCCATGTCGCGTTTTCGCCCGTACCGGAATCCGGGACACCTGTCGGGCGAGCGGTTTGCATTCTTTCGTCTTGCTTGCCGATCGCGCCGGAAAACACCGGATTCCTGGCGATCAGAGTAGGTCCGCGGGCGTGAGACGTCCTTTAATCAACGTTAAATTGAAGTAAGCGTCCGATTCACTGCCGAACTCGGGGTAATCACCGTCGACGCGGCGCGAATCGTGTGAGTCGGTGCCGGTGGCGCGGGTGTCGCGCGACGGTGGAAGGGGCGACGGAGGAGGTGCGGAGGGAGCAGGGCGGCGCCGGCCTCACCCGCCGTGGCGGCGGGCAGGCGCGGGCGCTGCGCGAGGGAAGTGAAACCGGAAACTCAGGCTTCCGGATACCACGCGTCGGTGAATTCGCTGACCTTGACGTCGGTCAGTTCCGGCCGTGCGGCCAGCCAGCCGCGCACGCGTTCGCGGTCGGCGTCGGTCGTCGTGCCGCGCGGTGCGCCGGAAATCACGTAAGCGCCGATCCCTTCGTCCGCCGACGCGACGGTCAGCAGCCCGTTCGCTTCGACGAAGTCGATGAACGCGTCGATCAGTTCGCCGCGCTCGAGGTCGGTCATTTCGTTGCGGTAATGCGCGGTGGCGTTGAACGCGAGTTCCTGGAATTCGCCGATGTGGAGTTTCTTGCGCTGGCGGCGGTTGTGGCCTTGGCTCATGGTGTGTGGTGAAGCGAAAAAGGTAGGGTGAAAGGGCGGCGGCGGGTGCCGGCGCGACATGCGCGGGCGGCCCGGGTGCCGCATCGAAGTGCCGCGCGGCGGGCGATGCCGGCGGCGGATGGACGGAACGTTACATCAGCACGATATCGTACTGCTCCTGGCTCAGGTTCGACTCGACCTGCAGCGACACCGGCTTGCCGATGAAGTCGATCAGCATCGCGAGATGCTGCGATTCCTCGTCGAGGAACAGGTCGATCACCTGTTGCGCGGCGATCACGCGGAATTCGCGCGGGTTGAACTGCCGCGACTCGCGCAGGATCTCGCGCAGGATGTCGTAGCACACGGTGCGCGACGTCTTCACCTGGCCCTTGCCCTGGCAGGTCGGGCACGGCTCGCACAGCACGTGCGCGAGCGATTCGCGCGTGCGCTTGCGCGTCATCTCGACGAGCCCGAGCTGCGAGAAGCCGTTGACCGTCACGCGCGTGCGGTCGCGCGACAGCGCCTTCTTCAACTCGGACAGCACCGCGTCGCGATGCTCGGCGTTCTCCATGTCGATGAAGTCGATGATGATGATCCCGCCGAGGTTGCGCAGCCGCAGCTGCCGCGCGATCGTATGCGCGGCCTCGAGGTTGGTCTTGAAGATCGTGTCGTCGAAGTTGCGTGCGCCGACGTAGCCGCCGGTGTTCACGTCGATCGTCGTCATCGCCTCGGTCTGGTCGATCATCAGGTAACCGCCCGACTTCAGGTCGACGCGGCGCGACAGCGCGCGCTGGATCTCCGTCTCGATGTTGTACAGGTCGAACAGCGGCCGCTCGCCCGTGTAGTGGTGCAGCTTCGGGCTCACGGCCGGCGTGAACTCGCCCGCGAATTCCGAGAGGCGCTGGTACGTCTCGCGCGAATCGACCTGGATGCGCGTCGTGTCGTCGTTCGCGAAATCGCGCAGCACGCGCTGCGCGAGATCGAGATCCTGGTACAGCAGGCTCGTCGCCGGCAGCCGCTGCGCCTGGGCGACGATCGTTGCCCACGTCTTGCGCAGGTACGTGACGTCGCCGGCGAGTTCGTCCGAGGTCGCATCCTCGGCGATCGTGCGCACGATGTAGCCGCCTTTCTCGTCCGCCGGGATCACGGCCGTCAGGCGCGCGCGCACGGCCTCGCGTTCGGCCTCGCTCTCGATCTTCTGCGAGATGCCGATATGCGGCTCCTGCGGCAGGTAGACGAGCGTGCGGCCCGCGATGCTGACCTGCGTCGACAGGCGCGCGCCCTTCGTGCCGATCGGGTCCTTGATCACCTGGACCATCAGCGTCTGGCCTTCGAACACGATCTTCTCGATCGGCTGGTGTGGCGTGCCCGACTGCGGCTCGCCTGCGAGGCGCGGATGCCAGATGTCGGCGACGTGCAGGAACGCCGCGCGTTCGAGACCGATGTCGATGAATGCCGACTGCATGCCGGGCAGCACGCGCACGACCTTGCCGAGATAGATGTTGCCGACGCGCCCGCGCGACAGCGTGCGCTCGACGTGAAGCTCCTGCACCGCGCCTTGCTGGACGAGTGCAACCCGCGTTTCCTGCGGCGTGAGGTTAATCAGGATTTCTTCGTTCATGGTGCGGTTCAGAAGGCGACGCGCGCGGCACGTAGCAGCGCGGCAGTCTCAAAAAGGGGCAGACCCATGATACCTGAATGGGAACCGTCGATTCGCTCGATGAATTCGGCCGCGCGCCCCTGGATCGCGTACGCGCCGGCCTTGCCGAACGGCTCGCCCGATTCGACATAGCGCGCGTATGCGTCGCGCGACGCGGGCGCGAAGCGCACCGACGAACGCGACAGCGCGGGCGGCAGCAGTTCGCCGTCGGCATCGATCACGGCGACGGCGGTCAGCACCGCGTGCTCGCGGCCCGCGAGGCGCGTCAGCATCGCGAGCGCGTCGTCGGCGTTGGCCGGCTTGCCGAGGATCGCGCCGTCGATCGTGACGGTCGTATCGGCAACGAGCACCGGCGAGGCCGGCTTGCCGCTCGCGACGAGACGCGAGCGCGCAGCCTCCGCCTTCGCGATGGTCACGCGCCGCACGTACGCATCGGCGGCTTCGCCGGGCAACTCGGCCTCGAGCGCCTCGGCGTCCTCGTCGGGGCGCGGCAGCAGCAGCTCGAAGCGTACGCCGATCTGCTGCAGCAGCTCCTGGCGGCGCGGGCTTTGCGAAGCGAGGTAAAGAGTCGGGAAAAGCGCGGGGGGCGTGCTGGACGGCATGGTGTCGTTATCTCGGTGTGCGCGCGTGGCGCGCGTCTCGAGGACGACACGTCATGCGCGGTGGTAGGGGTGATTCTGCGTGATGCTCCACGCCCGGTAAAGCTGTTCGGCGAGCAGCACGCGCACCATCCCGTGCGGCAACGTCATGCTCGAGATGCGCAGCAGCGTGTCGGCACGCGCTTTCAGTTCCGGATCGAGCCCGTCGGCACCGCCAATCACGAATGCGACGTCGCGACCGTCCTGCTGCCAGCCGGGCAGCGCCTGGGCGAGCTGCATCGTGGTCCAGTCGCGGCCGCGCTCGTCGAGCGCGACGAGGCGCGCGCCCTTCGGCAACGCGGCCTCGATCTTCTGCCGCTCGGCCGCCATCACGCTTTCCGCGCTACGGCCGCCCGAACGCAGTTCGGGCTTGATCTCGCGCAACTCGATGCGCAGCTCGGGCGGCATCCGCTTCGTGTATTCGTCGAAGCCGGATGCGATCCAGCCCGGCATCTTGTGGCCGACTGCAAGGATGAAAAGCTTCATCGGGAGACGCGTAACGACTCGAAGCTCAACGGCGGCGGGCGGCCGTCTTGCGCGCCGGGCGTGCGGGCGCGGCTTCCTCTTCGTCCTCGTCGCCTTCGCTGGCCTGGGCGAAGCCGTTGCCCTTGCCGCCGCCGAGCTTCATCCGCACGGGCTTGTCGCCCCAGATTTCCTCGAGGTTGTAGTACTGGCGCAGGGCCGGTTGCAGGATGTGCACGACCGCGTCGCCGCAGTCGACCAGCACCCATTCGCCGGTGTCTTCGCCTTCGGAGCTGACGATGTCGCCGCCGGCTTCCTTGACCTTGTCACGCACGTTCGACGCGAGGGCCTTGGTCTGGCGGTTGGAGGTGCCCGAAGCGACGACCACGCGGTCGAACAGTTCGGTCAGGTGGCTGGTGTTGAACACCTTGATGTCTTGCGCCTTGACGTCTTCGAGGGCGTCGACGATCACGCGCTGCAGTTTGCGAATATCCATGGATTCAGGAATGGTAGAGGCGATGTTGAAGAATATAGGCCCATACGGCGGCCGGCACATGCTCGGCCGATGCGTCGGGCATTTGCGCATGGCGCGCGATGCATTCGCGCAGGTGGGCGCGGATGTCGGTCGCGGCAATGTCGAACGAAAGGGTCGTATCGATCAGCAGGTGGCCTGCCGACGTGGCCTTCAGCACGTCGGCGCCGGCCTGCCGCGCGGTGATTTCCTGCGCGACGTCCGGCGGCGCCGCGCCGAGGTCGAACCCCGGGCGCGTCGACACGCAGATGTGCGCGTAGTCGAACAGCTTGCGCCAGTCGCGCCACGTGTCGAGGCGCACGAGCTGGTCGGCGCCGATCAGCAGCGACAGCGATGCGTCCGGGCCGATCCGCTCGCGCCAGCGCGCGAGCGTCTCGACCGTGTAGGTCGGGCCGGTGTGCTCGATCTCGTCGGTGGCGACGGTCACGGTCACGCCCGGCACGGACAGCGAGCCGGCGGCCGCGCGCGTCATCGCGAGCCGATGCTCGGCCGCCGACACGTCGCGCTTCTGGTACGGCTGCCCGGCGGGCAGCAGCACGAGTTCGGTCAGGCCCAGCAGCTCGGCGAACCGGCGCGCGAGCGCGAGATGGCCGTCGTGGATCGGGTCGAAAGTGCCGCCCAGCAAGCCGATACGACGCGGCAGCGGGGTGGGGCAGGCGGTGGTGTCCAGAAACGCGTCCTTTTCTTGAAGCAGGGGTCAGATCCAGTCGCGCGGCACGATGAAGTCGCTGTACAGGCGCGCTTCCGGCGAACCCGGTTCGGGTTGCCAGTTATAGCGCCAGTTCGCGACCGGCGGCATCGACATCAGGATCGACTCGGTCCGGCCACCGCTTTGCAGGCCGAACAGCGTGCCGCGGTCGAACACGAGGTTGAATTCGACGTAGCGGCCGCGGCGGTACGCCTGGAAGTCGCGCTCGCGCTCGCCGTACGGCAGCTCGGCGCGGCGCTCGACGATCGGCAGGTAGGCCTGCAGGAACGCGTCGCCGACACTCTGCATCATGTCAAACGAGCGTTCGAAACCGGGCTCCGAGAAATCGTCGAAGAAGATCCCGCCGATGCCGCGCATCTCGTTGCGGTGCTTCAGGAAGAAATACTCGTCGCACCATTTCTTGAAGCGCGGGTAGAGCTCGACGCCGAACGGGTCGAGCGCATCCTTGCAGGTCTGGTGGAAATGCCGGGCATCGTCCTCGAAACCGTAAACCGGTGTCAGATCCATGCCGCCGCCGAACCAGAACACGGGCTCCTCGCCCGGTTTCGTCGCGATCAGCATCCGCACGTTCATGTGCACGGTCGGGCAGTACGGATTGCGCGGGTGCAGCACCAGCGACACGCCGAGCGCCTCGAAGCCGCGGCCGGCAAGCTGCGGGCGCGCCGCGCTCGCCGACGGCGGCAGCGCATCGCCCGCGACGTCGGAAAAGCCGATCCCCGCGCGTTCGAACACGCGGCCGCCTTCGAGAATCCGCGTGCAGCCGCCGCCGCGCAGGCGTTCGGCCGGCCCGCGCTGCCATGCGTCGGTCGCGAGCGGCGTGCCGTCGAGCGCGCCGAGCGCGTCGGCGATGCGTGTCTGCAGGTCCTGGAGGTACGTGCGCACGCGCGCTACGTCGTAGGTCGAATCGGTCATGTCTGGACTGGGTGCCCTCGCCCGAAGCGGGGGCCGTAAAAAAGGCTTCTGCCGGGCATTCTAACGAACCCCGGCAGAGGGGCCGCCGCCGCACGAAGGCGGGGCGGCAATTGCAACGTCACGCGCTCTTGCGGTTGAGCGCGCGGAAGCCGATGTCGCGGCGATACTGCATGCCTTCGAAATTGATCTGGTTGATCGTCTCGTACGCATGCTGCTGCGCTTCGCGGACCGAATCGGCGAGGCCGACCACGCACAGCACGCGGCCGCCGGACGTCGTCAGCTTGTCGCCGTCGAGCGTCGTGCCCGCATGGAACGTGACCGCCTGTTCCGTCTCGGCCGGGATCCCGTTGATGCGGTCGCCCTTGCGCGGCGCGTCCGGATAACCGTGCGCGGCCAGCACGACGCCCAGCGCGGTGCGGCGGTCCCAGTCGAGCTCGACCGTGTCGAGCGTGCCCGCGATCGCCTGTTCGACGACCTTCGAGAAATCGCTCTTCAGGCGCGCCATGATCGGTTGCGTTTCCGGGTCGCCCATCCGGCAGTTGAACTCGAGCGTGCGCGGATTGCCTTCCTTGTCGATCATCAGGCCCGCATACAGGAAGCCCGTGAAGCGGATGCCGTCCTTCTCCATCCCGCGCACGGTCGGCATGATGATCTCGCGCATCACGCGTGCATGCATCTGCGGCGTGACGATCGGCGCGGGCGAATACGCGCCCATGCCGCCGGTGTTCGGGCCGCGGTCCTCGTCGAGCAGGCGCTTGTGGTCCTGGCTGGAAGCCAGCGCCAGCGCGTGCTTGCCGTCGACCATCACGATGAAGCTCGCTTCCTCGCCATCGAGGAATTCCTCGATCACGACGCGCGCGCCGGCATCGCCGAGCTTGTTGCCCGACAGCATCATGTCGACGGCTTCGTGTGCTTCTTCCAGCGTCATCGCGACGACGACACCCTTGCCGGCCGCGAGGCCGTCTGCCTTCACGACGATCGGCGCACCCTTCGCGTCGATGTACGCGTGCGCGGCGGCCACGTCGGAGAACGTTTCGTACTCGGCGGTCGGGATGCCGTGGCGCTTCATGAACGCCTTCGCGAAATCCTTCGAGCTCTCGAGCTGCGCGGCTTCGCGCGTCGGGCCGAAGACCTTCAGGCCGCGGGCGCGGAACAGGTTGACGATGCCGGCCGCGAGCGGCGCTTCCGGCCCGACGAGCGTGAATGCAACGCCTTCGCGTTCCGCGAAATCGGCGAGTTCGTCGAGCGCCGTGATGTCGACGTTCTTCAGGCGCTCGTCCTGCGCCGTGCCGCCATTGCCGGGCGCGACGTAGACCATCTGGACGCGCGGCGACTGCGCGAGCTTCCACGCCAGCGCATGTTCGCGGCCGCCGGAACCGACGACGAGTAGTTTCATGGGATTCCCCGCAGACTAGAAAACAGGGCGGCCGGCACGCTCAGGCGCGCCGGCCGCGGATTCGGTCGGGCCGCCGCCGCGACAGGAGCACGGCGGCCGGCACATCATTCCTCGACGATGACGGCGTTCGTATACACGTCCTGCACGTCGTCGAGGTTCTCGAGCGCGTCCAGGAGCTTCTGCATCTTCGCCGCGTCGTCGCCGGTGAATTCGACTTCGTTCTGCGGCTTCATCGTCACTTCGGCGAGCTCGGCCTTGAAGCCGCCGGCTTCGAGCGCGTCCTTCACCGCCGAGAATGCCTGCCAGTCGCACAGCACTTCGATCGAACCGTCGTCGTTCGTGTTCACGTCGTTCGCGCCGGCTTCGAGCGCGGCTTCCATCAGCGCGTCTTCCGACGTGCCCGGGGCAAACAGGAACTGGCCGACGTGATCGAACATGAACGCGACCGAGCCGTCGGTGCCCATGTTGCCGCCGAACTTCGAGAACGCATGGCGGACTTCCGCGACCGTGCGGGTGCGGTTGTCGGTCAGCGTGTCGACGATGATCGCCGCGCCGCTGATGCCGTAGCCTTCGTAGCGGATTTCCTCGTAGTTCGCGCCATCCGCGCCGCCGACGCCGCGATCGATCGCGCGCTTGACGTTGTCCTTCGGCATGTTCGCGTCGGCCGCCTTGTCGACCGCGAGACGCAGGCGCGGGTTCGAGTTGACATCGCCGCCGCCGAGGCGCGCCGCGACCTGGATTTCCTTGATCAGGCGAGTCCAGATCTTGCCGCGCTTCGCGTCGGCCGCGGCCTTCTTATGCTTGATGTTGGCCCATTTCGAATGACCAGCCATACCTTTCTCCGTGCCCGGGCGCGCTGCGCGGGCGATTGTTTCAATGTGTCGTTGAATCGGCGGCCGTTTCGGCGGGCATGAAGCCGCGGGGCCGCGCGTGTCGAGTGGATCGAGATTTTATCACGCGGCGACCGCCGGATCGGGGCCGCCGCGCATGGCCGAACGGCCAGGCAGGCCGCCGCGAGCCGGGCCGCGCGCCGCGCGGCCGTCCAGATGCTCAGTTCTTGGTGCCGAACAGGCGGTCGCCCGCGTCGCCGAGGCCCGGCACGATGTACGCGTGCTCGTTCAGGTGCGAATCGAGCGACGCGACGAACAGCTTCACGTCCGGGTGCGCGTCCTGGAACACCTGCACGCCTTCCGGCGCGGCGACCAGTGCGACGAACATGATGTTCGCGGCCGGCACGTTGCGGCGCTTCAGCACGTCGACCGCGTGCACGGCCGAGTAGCCGGTCGCGACCATCGGGTCGCACAGGATGAAGATGCGGTCTTCCAGGTCCGGCAGGCGCACCAGGTATTCGACCGGGCGGTGGTCGTCGGCGCGGTACACGCCGATGTGGCCGACGCGCGCGGACGGAACCAGGTCGAGCAGGCCGTCCGACATCCCGATGCCTGCGCGCAGCACCGGCACGATCGCCAGTTTCTTGCCCGCGATCACCGGCGCGTCGACCTCGACGAGCGGGGTTTCGACCCGCTTGGTCGTGATCGGCAGGTTGCGGGTGATCTCGTAACCCATCAGCAGCGTGATTTCGCGCAGCAGCTCGCGGAACGTGCGCGTGGACGTGTCCTTGTCGCGCATGTGCGTGAGCTTGTGCTGGATCAGCGGGTGATCGGTGATGAAGAGATTCGGGAAACGGCTGTCCTGTTTCATGACGGGGGCGCCTTGGCGGCAAAAGAGGATCGGGGGCGGGGGCGGGCGCAAGCCGGCCGCGCGCTTATGTCCGCAATTTTACCAAGGCGCGCCGCATGATCCGGATAATATCGACGTCTTACGACAATCCGCGTGCCCGTGCCCGCCCGATTGCCCGCCTGACCCGCCCGGGGGCCATGCGCCGGCGCGACGGGGCCGAGCCGGCACGTGTCGCCACCAAGGAATCGACGATGGATCTCGGCATCGAAGGAAAGACCGCGCTCGTGTGCGCGGCCAGCAAGGGGCTCGGTCGCGGCTGCGCGGAAGCGCTGGCCGCCGAGGGCGTGAACCTCGTGATCGTCGCGCGCACGCGCGACACGCTGGAGGAAACCGCGGAGGAGATCCGCGCCGGCGCGAACGTGTCGGTGACCGCGGTCGCCTGCGACATCACGACGCCGGACGGGCGCGCGGCCGCGCTCGCCGCATGCCCGCAGCCGGACATTCTCGTGACGAATGCCGGCGGCCCGCCGCCCGGCGACTTCCGAGACTTCTCGCACGACGACTGGATCCGCGCGCTCGAGTCGAACATGCTGACGCCGATCGAGCTGATCCGCGCGACCCTCGACGGGATGATCGCGCGCGGCTTCGGCCGGATCGTCAACATCACGAGCTCGGCCGTGAAGGCGCCGATCGACGTGCTCGCGCTGTCGAACGGCGCGCGCTCGGGGCTGACCGGCTTCGTCGCGGGGCTGTCGCGCAAGGTCGCGGGGCAGGGCGTGACGATCAACAACCTGCTGCCGGGCCTGTTCGACACCGACCGGATCGCGACCACGCTCGCCGCGTCGGCGAAGGCGCAGGGCGTGAACGTCGACGAGATGCGCGCGCGGCGCACGAAGGACATCCCGGCCGGCCGCCTCGGCACGCGCGAAGAGTTCGGCGCGGCGTGCGCGTTCCTGTGCAGCGTGCACGCCGGCTACATCACCGGGCAGAACTGGCTGCTCGACGGCGGTTCGTATCCGGGCACGTTCTGACGCGCGCACCGCCTTTCACGACAACAACCTGAAACGAAGGATCTGGAGATGAGCAAACCCCGCATCGCATTGATTGCGCACGACGCGAAGAAGGACGAGATCGTCGCGCTCGCGGGCGAATTCCGCGCGACGCTCGCGCAATGCCGGCTGGTGGCGACCGGCACGACGGGCGGCCGCATCGCGGACGCGCACGGGCTCGAGGTCGAGCGCAAGCTGTCGGGGCCGCTCGGCGGCGATCTGCAGATCGGTGCGGAACTGGCCGACGGCCGCATCGACATCGTCGTGTTCCTGCGCGACCCGATGACCGCACAGCCGCACGACCCCGACATCACCGCGCTCGTGCGCGCATGCGACGTGCACAACGTGCCGGTCGCGACCAACGTCGCCACCGCGCGGATGCTGCTCGACGATCTGGCGCGCAACATGCAGGACGTTTGCTAGGCGCTGCCCGCGGCTGATTGCCCCTGCTGGCGGCAGGGCCATGCACGGATGGCCGTGGCGCGGGAGAATCGTGCGTCGCGACGCGCGCCGGCCGCCCGGTTCCCTGATGAATCGGCCGGCTCCGCGTATCGGCGACCCGGATTTTTCCCTGACCGAATCAGAAACGAGGAGCGAAACGATGCCGAAAGCAATCCGATACGACCAGCCGGGCGGCCCGGACGTGATGAAGTGGGTCGATGTCGAGGTCGGCGAACCGAAGGCGGGTGAAGTCCGTATCCGGCAGCACGCGGTCGGTCTCAACTACATCGACGTCTATTTCCGCACCGGCCTTTACCCGCAAGCGCTGCCCGGCGGTCTCGGGATGGAGGCGGCGGGCGAGGTGACGGCCGTCGGCGAAGGCGTGACCACGCTCAAGGCGGGCGACCGCGTCGCCTACGTCGGGCAGCCGCCGGGCGCCTACGCGCAGGAGCGCGTGATGCCGGCCGAGCGGCTCGTGAAACTGCCCGACGGCATCAGCTACGACGACGCGGCGTCGGTGATGCTGCAGGGCCTGACCGCGCACTACCTGCTGCGCCGCACGTATCCGGTGAAGGCCGGCGACACGATCCTGATCCACGCGGCGGCCGGCGGCGTCGGCCTGCTTGTATGCCAGTGGGCGAAGGCGCTCGGCGCGACCGTGATCGGCACGGTCGGCTCCGACGAGAAAGCCGCGCTCGCGAAGGCGCACGGCTGCGACCATCCGATCGTCTACACGCGCGAGAACTTCACGCAGCGCGTGAAGGAGATCACGAACGGCGCGGGCGTACCGGTCGTCTACGACTCGATCGGCAAGGACACCTACATCGGCTCGCTCGACAGCCTCGCGCCGCTCGGGCTGTTCGTCAGCTTCGGCAATGCGTCGGGCCCGCTGCCGTTGATCGACTCGAAGGAATTCTCGTCGCGCGGCTCGCTGTTCTTTACGCGGCCCACGCTGTTCTCGTACATCGCGAAGCGCGCCGATCTCGAATCCGCTGCCGCCGAGCTGTTCGACGTGCTGCTGTCGGGCAAGGTGAAGACGAGCATCAACCAGCGCTATCCGCTCGCGGAAGTCGCCCGCGCGCATGAAGATCTCGAAGCGCGCAAGACCACCGGCTCGACGATCCTCGTTCCCTGACCTGCCTCCTCGTCGTGCCGGCGCCATGCCGGCACGCGCTTTTCCGGACGGCGCCACCGCGCCGTCCGTCCCGCCCTCCGGTTTCTGCCGTCCTCTCCCGAATTCCGCGTTTACGCGTTTTTTATACGCGCCCCGATACCTTTGACCCGTCCTTTACGTGCGTTCCCATAAGGTTCTAGTCGTCTGATTTCGACGATGGAGAACAGAAAAATGGATGGGGTATTTATCGGCGCACTGGTGCTCTTCACCGCGCTGATCCTCGGTTTGGTTGCCGGTTGCGACAAGCTCGTGCAATACGGTCGCGGGGGGCGAGCATGACCTGGATGCTTTGGCTGGCGGGCGCCTCGACGGCGCTCCTGTTTGCGTATCTCGTCTTTGCGCTGCTGCGCGCGGAGGACATCGAATGAACGCGAACAATCTCTTTCAGACGGGGCTGTTCATCGTCGTGCTGCTGGCGGCGGCCGTTCCGGTCGCGCGCTACCTGTCGGCGGTGATGGACGGCAGCTCGCGTGTCGTGCGCGTGTTCGGGCCGCTCGAGCGCGCGCTGTACCGCATCGCCGGCGTCGACGCCGGCAGCGAAATGAACTGGAAGCAGTACGCGGTCGCGACGATCGCGTTCAACGCGCTCGGCGCGCTGTTTCTCTACGGCCTGCTGCGCCTGCAGGGCTTCCTGCCCGGCAACCCGCAGCAGTTCGGCGCGATGACGGTCGACGGCGCGTTCAACACGGCCGTCAGCTTCGTCACCAACACGAACTGGCAGGACTACACGCCGGAGCAGACCGTCAGCTACCTGACGCAGATGCTCGGCCTCACCGTGCAGAACTTCCTGTCGGCGGCAACCGGCATCGTCGTCGTGATCGCGCTGATCCGCGGCTTCGCCCGTCATACCGCGCAGACGATCGGCAACTTCTGGGTCGACCTCACGCGCGTGACGATGTACGTGCTCGTGCCGATGTCGATGATCATCGCCGGGCTGCTGATGAGCCAGGGCGTGATTCAGAACATGAAGTCGTACCAGGACGTGCCGGTGCTGCAGGCGAGCACCTACGCCGCGCCGAAGCTGGACGCGCAGGGCAATCCGGTGAAGGACGACAAGGGCAACGCGGTCACGGTGCCGACCCCGCTCACGAAGCAGACGCTGGCGATGGGCCCGGTCGCGTCGCAGGAAGCGATCAAGATGCTCGGCACCAACGGTGGCGGCTTCTTCAACGCGAACTCCGCGCACCCGTACGAGAACCCGACGCCGTTCGCGAACTTCCTGCAGATCTTCTCGATCCTGATCATCCCGGCCGCGCTGGCCCTCGTGTTCGGCCGCATGATCGGCGACCGCCGGCAGGGCATCGCGGTGCTCGCGGCGATGACGGTCGCGTTCGTGATCGCGATCGGCGCCGAGGTGAGCGCCGAGCAGGCCGGCAACCCGACGCTCACCGCGCTGCACGTCGACCAGTCGACCAGCGCGCTGCAGCCGGGCGGCAACATGGAAGGCAAGGAAACGCGCTTCGGCATCGCGCAGACCGGCATCTTCACGGTCGCGACGACGGCCGCGTCGTGCGGCGCGATCGACACGATGCACGATTCGCTGACGCCGCTCGGCGGTCTCGTGCCGATGCTGCTGATGCAGCTCGGTGAAGTGATCTACGGCGGGGTCGGCTCGGGTTTGTACGGGATGCTCGTGTTCGCACTGCTCGCGGTGTTCGTCGCCGGCCTGATGATCGGCCGCACGCCGGAATACGTCGGCAAGAAGATCGAAGCGTACGAGATGAAGATGGTGTCGATCGTCGTGCTGCTCACGCCGCTGCTGGTGCTGGTCGGCACGTCGATCGCCGTGCTCGCCGATGCGGGCAAGGCCGGCATCGCGAACCCGGGGCCGCACGGCTTCTCGGAAATCCTGTACGCGTTCAGCTCGGCCGCCAACAACAACGGCAGCGCGTTCGCGGGCCTGACGGTCGGCACGCCGTTCTACAACTGGATGACCGCGATCGCGATGTGGTTCGGCCGCTTCGGCACGATCGTGCCGGTGCTGGCGATCGCCGGCTCGCTGGCCGCGAAGAAGCGCATCGCGGTGACGAGCGGCACGCTGCCGACGCACGGTCCGCTGTTCGTCGTGCTACTGCTCGGCACCGTGCTGCTGGTGGGCGCGCTGACCTACGTGCCGGCGCTTGCGCTCGGCCCGGGCGTCGAGCACCTGATGATGTGGCTGGGCGCGTGATGCGCGCCCGCATGGCGACACCTTGAAAAGACTCAAGAGATTGAAGAGATCGCAATGACTCAACATTCCGCAACACGGTCCATGTTCGATCCGGCGCTGCTGCGCCCGGCGATCGTGGACTCGTTCAAGAAACTCACGCCGCGCACGCAGTTCCGCAATCCGGTGATGTTCTGCGTGTACGTCGGCAGCATCCTGACCACGATCCTGTGGATCGCGGCGCTCGCCGGCCAGGCCGAGGCGCCCGCGGGCTTCATCCTCGCGATCGCGCTGTGGCTGTGGTTCACCGTGCTGTTCGCGAACTTCGCCGAAGCGCTCGCCGAAGGGCGCTCGAAGGCGCAGGCGGCCTCGCTGCGCAGCGCGAAGAAAGACGTGATGGCGAAGAAGCTCAACGAGCCGCATCCGAAGTCGCCGATCCGCATCACGACCGCGACCGAGCTGCGCAAGGGCGACGTCGTGCTCGTCGAAGCGGGCGACGTGATCCCGGCCGACGGCGAGGTGGTCGACGGCGTCGCATCGGTCGACGAATCGGCGATCACCGGCGAATCCGCGCCGGTGATCCGCGAATCGGGCGGCGACTTCTCGTCGGTGACGGGCGGCACGCGCGTGCTGTCGGACTGGATCGTCGTCAAGGTCACCGCGAACCCCGGCGAGGCGTTCCTCGACCGGATGATCGCGATGGTCGAAGGCGCGAAGCGCAAGAAGACGCCGAACGAGATCGCACTGACGATCCTGCTCGTCGCGCTGACGATCGTGATGCTGCTCGCGACCGCGACGCTGCTGCCGTTCTCGATGTTCTCGGTGGAAGCGATGAAGGCCGGCCACGTGGTGACGATCACCGCTTTGGTTGCACTGCTCGTGTGCCTGATCCCGACGACGATCGGCGGGTTGCTGTCCGCGATCGGCGTGGCCGGGATGAGCCGGATGATGCAGGCGAACGTGATCGCGACGTCGGGCCGCGCGGTGGAAGCGGCCGGCGACGTCGACGTGCTGCTGCTCGACAAGACCGGCACGATCACGCTCGGCAACCGCCAGGCGTCGACGTTCGTGCCGGCACCGGGCGTGACCGAGGAAGCGCTGGCCGATGCCGCGCAGCTGTCGTCGCTCGCCGACGAAACGCCGGAAGGCCGCAGCATCGTCGTGCTCGCGAAGGAGCGCTTCAACATTCGCCAGCGCGACATGGGGCAACTGCACGCGACGTTCATCGGCTTCTCCGCACAGACGCGGATGAGCGGCGTCGATCTGCCCGGCCGCGAGATCCGCAAGGGCGCGGCCGACGCGATCCGCAACTACGTCGAGACGCACGGCAGCCGCTTCCCGGAAGAAGTGCGCCGCGCGGTCGATGAAGTCGCGCGCCGCGGCAGCACGCCGCTCGTCGTGGCCGACCTGCATGAAGGGGCGGCGCGCGTGCTCGGCGTGATCGAGCTGAAGGACATCGTGAAAGGCGGCATCAAGGAGCGCTTCGCGGAGCTGCGCAAGATGGGCATCAAGACCGTGATGGTGACGGGCGACAACCGGCTGACGGCCGCGGCGATCGCGGCGGAAGCGGGTGTCGACGATTTCCTCGCGGAAGCGACGCCGGAAACCAAGCTCGCGACGATCCGCGAACACCAGGCGGCTGGCCGCCTCGTCGCGATGACCGGCGACGGCACCAACGACGCACCGGCACTCGCGCAGGCCGACGTCGCCGTGGCGATGAACACCGGCACGCAGGCGGCGAAGGAAGCCGGCAACATGGTCGACCTCGACTCGAACCCGACGAAGCTGATCGAGATCGTCGAGATCGGCAAGCAGATGCTGATGACGCGCGGTTCGCTGACGACGTTCTCGATCGCGAACGACATCGCGAAGTATTTCGCGATCATCCCGGCCGCGTTCGTCACGACGTACCCGCAGCTGCGCGTGCTCGACATCATGCACCTGACGTCGCCGGCGTCCGCGATCCTGTCGGCGGTGATCTTCAACGCGCTGATCATCGTCGCGCTGATTCCGCTGGCACTGAAGGGCGTCACGTACCGGCCGCTCGGCGCCGCTTCGCTCCTGCGCCGCAACCTGCTGGTGTACGGCCTCGGCGGCGTGCTGCTGCCGTTCCCGTTCATCAAGCTGATCGACATGACGCTCGCTGCACTCGGCTGGGCGTGAGCCGGCCGTATTTGAAGGAAACATCATGAAAACGTTGATTCGTCCGCTCGTCGTGATCTTTGTCGTGCTGACCGCGGTGACGGGGCTCGCTTACCCGGCCGTGATGACCGTGTTCGGCCAGGCCGTGTTCCCGTCGCAGGCGAACGGCAGCCTGATCGAGAAGGACGGCAAGGCAGTCGGCTCCGCGCTGATCGGCCAGCAGTTCGATGCGCCGAAGTACTTCTGGGGCCGGCTGTCGGCCACGTCGCCGATGCCGTACAACGCGACCGGTTCCGGCGGCTCGAACCTCGGCCCGCTGAACCCGTCGCTCGCCGACCAGGTGAAGGGGCGCATCGCCGCGCTGCGCGACGCGGGCACCGACATGTCGAAGCCGGTGCCGGTCGACCTCGTGACGGCGTCGGCGAGCGGCCTCGATCCGGAGATCACGCCGGCCGCCGCCGCGTACCAGGTCGAGCGCGTCGCGAAGGCGCGCAACCTGGCGCCCGACGCGGTCGCGCAGCTCGTTGCCGCGAACACGAAGGGCCGCCAGTTCGGCGTGCTCGGCGAGCCGCGCGTGAACGTGCTGCAGCTGAACCTTGCGCTCGACGCGGCGCAGGCCGCGCACTGAGCGCGCGTCCGGCTTCGGCGACAACCGGCGTCCGGCGCGGCTCGATCCGCGCCGGACGCGCTTTTTCCCGACGGCGCATGCGCCGTCTTTGCCTTTTGCGGCGATTTGGAACAACAATGCTCGTACTCGCGCGCATCCGGGCGCTCCGCCTTTCTGACGCATGAATCGTCCCGATCCAGACCAACTCCTCGACAAGCTGCAGCGTGACGAAGAAAAGCAGCGGCGCGGCCAGCTCAAGATCTTCTTCGGCGCATCGGCCGGTGTCGGCAAGACCTACGCGATGCTGCAGGCCGCGCGCCAGCGCCTGCAGGAGGGCGTCGACGTCGTCGTCGGCATCGTCGAGACCCACGGGCGCAGCGAAACCGCTGCGCTGCTCGACGGCCTCGACGTGCTACCGCTCGCGCGCATCGACTATCGCGGCCGCACGCTCGCCGAATTCGATCTCGACGGCGCGCTCGCGCGCCAGCCGCAACTGATCCTCGTCGACGAACTCGCACACTCGAACGTACAGGGCGCACGGCACCTGAAGCGCTGGCAGGACGTGTACGAACTGCTCGATGCGGGCATCGACGTCTACACGACCGTCAACGTCCAGCATCTCGAAAGCCTGAACGACGTGGTCGGCGCGATCACCGGCATCCGCGTGTGGGAGACGGTGCCCGACCGCGTGTTCGACGCGGCCGACGAAGTCACGCTCGTCGACCTGCCGGCGGAGGAACTGCTCGAGCGGATGCGCGACGGCAAGGTCTATCTCGCGCAGCAGGCCGAGCGTGCGGTGCGCAACTTCTTCCGCAAGGGCAACCTGATCGCGCTGCGCGAACTGGCGCTGCGGCGCACGGCCGATCGCGTCGATGCGCAGATGCGCGAATACCGCGCCGACCGTTCGATCCAGCGCATCTGGCAGGCGCGCGAGCGGCTGCTCGTGTGCGTCGGTCCCGGCGCCGAAGCGCCGACGCTCGTGCGGGCGGCCGCGCGGCTCGCCGCGAGCCTGAAGGCCGACTGGATCGCCGTCTATGTGGAAACGCCGCGCCTGCAGCGGCTGCCCGATGCGCGACGGCAACGCACGCTCGACGCGCTGAAGCTTGCGGCCGAGCTTGGCGCGGAGACGGCCACGCTCGCCGGTGCCGACGCGGTTGCCGCGCTGATCGGCTATGCGAAGGTGCGCAACGTGTCGAAGATCGTCGCGGGCGGCTCGCCGAAGGTCGGGCTCGTGCGCCGCCTCGCGCGGCCGTTCGGCGAGCAGCTTGCCGAACGCGCGGGCGACGTGGACCTGATGCTGATCCGTGCGTCCGCGAGCGACGAGGCGCGCGCCGCGCCGCTCGACGCGCGTGTGCGCGACTGGCGCGATGCGTTCGCGCAGTTCGGCACGCATCGTTCGCCGCCGCGGCACTACATGTACGCGGCCGCGATCTGCGCGGCGATTACGGTCGTCGCGAGCCTCGTGTCCGAGCGGCTCGACCTCACGAACCTCGTGATGCTGTACCTGCTCGGCGTCGTGTTCTCGGCCGTGCGGCTCGGGCGCGGCCCGGGCGTGCTGCAGTCGTTCCTGTCGGTGGCCGCGTTCGATTACTTCTTCGTGCCGCCGCGCATGTCGTTCTCGGTCAGCGACACGCAGTACCTGCTGACCTTCTTCGGGATGCTGCTGACGTCGCTCGTGATCAGCCACCTGACGTCGACGCTGACGCGCCAGGCGAGCGTCGCGCAGCGCCGCGAGCGCCGCACCGGCGCGATCTACGCGATGGCGCGCGAGCTGGGCGCGGCGCTGACCACCGAGCAGATCGTCGAGATCGGCAGCCGCCACGTGGGCGAGGTGTTCCGTGCGCGCGTCGCGTTCCTGCTGCCCGACAGCGCGGACAAGGTGCGGCAGAAGATCGAGGAGCCCGATGCGGCCGTCACGCTGACGGGCGCCGATCTCGACAGCGACGTCGGCCAGTGGGTGTACGACCAGCAGAAGCCGGCCGGCCGCGGCACCGATACGTTGCCCGCGACAGCCGCGCTGTACCTGCCGCTGAAGGCGCCGATGCGCACGCGCGGCGTGCTCGCGGTGGCGTCGCGCGAGCCGCGCGAACTCGAGGTGCCGGAACAGCAGCGGATGCTCGACGCATTCGCCGCGCAGATCGCGCTCGCGCTCGAACGCGTGCATTACGTGGAGATCGCGCGCGACGCACTCGTCAACATGGAATCCGAGCGGCTGCGCAACTCGCTGCTGTCGGCGATCTCGCACGACCTGCGCACGCCGCTCACGACGATCGTCGGCTTCTCGTCGATGCTCGCGAACGGGCGCACGGCCGCGCGGGGCGGCGACGCCGTGGCGGCCGAGCGCTTCGCGCAGCGCGAGGGCGAACTCGTCGACGCGATCCACGACGAGGCGCTGCGGATGACGGGCATCGTCACGAACCTGCTCGATATGGCGCGGCTGCAGGCCGGCAGCCTGCAGTTGAAGCGCCAGTGGTCGCTGCTCGAGGAAACCGTCGGCGCCGCACTCGCCGCATGCAAGCGCGTGCTCGCCCGCCATCCCGCGCGCGTCGTGCTGCCGGCCGACCTGCCGCTCCTGCAGATGGACGCGGTGCTGATGGAGCGCCTGTTCACCAACCTGTTCGAGAACGCGGCGAAGTACACGCCGGCCGATACGCCGCTCGACATCGGCGCCGAGCGCGTGACGGAAGATGGCCTGCCGTTCGTGCGCGTGCTCGTCGACGACTACGGTCCCGGCCTGCCGGCCGGAATGGAAACGCGGATCTTCGACAAGTTCACGCGCGGCGAGAAGGAATCGGCGACGCCGGGCATCGGCCTCGGCCTCGCGATCTGCCGCGCGATCGTCGAGGCGCACGGCGGTAAAATCGGCGCGCTCAACCGTACGGCACCCGACGGCCACGTGACGGGCGCGCGTTTCTGGTTCACGCTGCCGGTCGAGACACCGCCGGCCGCGCCTGCCGTACCCGACGACGAACCCGATGTACCGGGTGCGTCGTCCCCATCCGAATCATTGCCAGACCATGAGTGAACCCAGCCTGACCGTCGTCCTGATCGAGGACGAAAAGCAGATCCGCCGTTTCGTGCGCGCCGCGCTCGAGGAGGAGGACATCGCGGTGTTCGAGGCCGAGACGGGCAAGCAGGGGCTGATCGACGCGGCGACGCGCAAGCCCGATCTCGTGATCGTCGACCTCGGCCTGCCCGATACCGACGGCCTCGACGTGATCCGCGAGCTGCGCGGCTGGTCCGAGGTGCCGGTGATCGTGCTGTCCGCGCGCACGCAGGAAGAAGAGAAGGTCGCGGCGCTCGACGCGGGCGCCGACGATTACCTGACCAAGCCGTTCGGCGTGTCCGAACTGCGTGCGCGGATTCGCGCGCAACTGCGCCGGCGCAACCAGGGTGGCGCGAACGAGTCGCCGAAGGTGACCTTCGGCACCGTCATCGTCGATCTCGCGCTGCGCCAGGTGTGGCGCGACAACGAGATCGTGCACCTGACGCCGCTCGAGTACCGGCTGCTCGCGACGCTCGTGCGGCATGCGGGGCGCGTGCTCACGCACCGGCAGTTGCTGCGCGACGTGTGGGGGCCGTCGCACGTCGAAAGCCACCATTACCTGCGGATCTACATGGCGCACCTGCGCCAGAAGCTCGAGCGCGACCCGGCGCAGCCCGAGTACATCGTCACCGAGACGGGCGTCGGCTACCGGCTCGTCGGCGCCGCATGACGGGCCCGGCCGGGGCGCAGAGGTGCACGCGCACGTGACGTTGCGCGCCGGCACGGTTGCGTCGGCGCGACAGTCTCGCGGCAGACGCGCGCGTTGCACACCCGGCGCTCATTCCCCGTTATCCTGACCGTTCCGCGAACGAAAACGAGGAGCGTGCAATGTCCGTCCGTCTGGTCGTCATCTGTGCGCTGGCGCTTGCTGCGTCTGGCGCGTTCGCCCAACCGCTGCCGCCCGGGCAGCAACCGTCGTCGCAGCAGCAGGCGATGGCCAATCCCGCGTCGGTCAATTGCGCCAAGCTCGGCGGCCGCCACACGGTCCGCAACCTGTCGAGCGGGCAGGTCGGCATGTGCGTGTTCAAGGATGGCCGCGTGTGCGAGGAGTGGGCGCTGTACCGCGACGACCGCTGCGTCGGCGGCGCCACGCCGAAGCGCGTATCGAACTGACCGGCCCGGCCGGTCGCGCCCCCGATCGGCCGCCGGCCACGCGCCGCGTCCGTAAGCATTTTGTTATACTCGGCGCCGCCCGGGGACGACCCCGGGTCATTCGCTTCAACGGGGACGGCCCCATCCGATACGGAGTACGTCGAGATGGCGTGGGTATTGTTGTTCATTGCCGGTTTGCTGGAAGTGGCCTGGGCGGCCGGCATGAAATCGTCGGACGGCTTTACGAAGCTCGGTCCGTCGGTGTTTACGATCGTGACGGCGCTGGCCAGCTTCGGGCTGCTCGCGGTCGCGATGCGCCAGTTGCCGCTCGGCACCGCGTACGCGGTGTGGACGGGCATCGGCGCGGTCGGTGCGTTCGTGTTCGGCATCGTGATGATGGGCGAGGCGCTCACCGTCGCGCGGGTCGCGAGCGCTGCGCTGATCGTCGCGGGGCTGATCGGCCTCAAGCTGTCGTCGGCTGCCTGACGAAGGCACCCGGGCGCGCACGCGCCCGGGTGCCGCACCGCGGAATTGCGCCGGTCGCCCGCCCAGCCTGTCTATAATGGAACGCATTCGGGCCTGAATACCGTCGTGCTTCTCGCGGCACGCGGTGCCGGTCGCCACGCGCCGCGCGGCCGGTCTGTCCGCCTCGATCCGATCAATCGGCAAAGCGCACGGAAAGTGCAAGGAGAGGGCCATGATCGAAGCCATTTCGCTCGGCGCGGGGCTCGCGTGGGCGAGCGGCCTGCGCCTGTACCTGACGGTGCTGATCGCCGGCGTGCTGGCGCGGTTCGGCTGGCTCCACCTGCCCGAGACGCTGGCTGTCCTGATGTCGCCGTGGGTCATCGGCGCCGCAGCCGTGCTCACCGTCACCGAATTCCTTGCCGACAAGATCCCCGCGTTCGACTCGCTGTGGGATGCCGTGCACACCTTCATCCGCATTCCGGCCGGCGCGGTGCTCGCAGCCGGCGCGCTCGGCCATGCCGATCCGACCGTGCTCGCGGTCGCGGGGCTCGCGGGTGGCTCGCTCGCCGGTGCCGCGCACGTGGCGAAGGCCGGCACGCGCGCGATGATCAACCTGTCGCCCGAACCGATTTCGAACTGGATCGCATCGTCGACCGAGGACGGCCTCGTGGTCGGCGGGCTCGTGCTCGCGTTCTTCGTGCCGCTCGCATTCCTCGTGCTGCTTGCCGCCTTCATCGCGGCTTCCGCGTGGGCGCTCCCGCGCCTGTGGCGCGGTGTCTCGGGCGGCTTTCGCGGCATGGCGAACCACATGGTGTCGCGGCTCAACTCGATCGGGGGGAAGCGCGATTGAAGGGGCGGCAACACGCGGCGCAGCCGCCGGCCGGGCAACCCGGCCATGAGGTGAGTGCGCATGCCGGCCGCTTCGGCCTGCGCGACCTGATCCGCCAGGCCGCCCGCATGACCGCGCGCGACTGGCGCGCGGGCGAGTTGACGCTGCTCGTCCTTGCCTTGGTGCTCGCGGTCGCGGCGCTGACGAGCGTCGGCTTTCTTGCCGACCGGCTGCGCCAGGGGCTCGAACGCGACGCGCGCCGGATGCTCGGCGCCGCTTTCGTCGTGCGGGCCGATCGCCCCGTCGATCCGTCGTTCGACCAGCAGGCCCGCGCGCTCGGGCTGCGTACCGCGACGACCGCCATCTTCCCGAGCATGATCGCGTCCGCCACGGGCGGGCAGGCGACCGACGCGGCGCCCTCGCGCCTCGCGGCCGTGAAGGCCGTGTCGCCCGGCTATCCGTTGCGCGGCGCGGTCGAGATCCTGCCGGCCGGCGCTGCCGTCGCGCAGAAGGCCGCCGGGATTCCCGCGCCCGGCACCGTCTGGGCCGATCCGGCGCTGCTCGATGCGCTGCACCTGAAAGCGGGCGATACGGTGCGCGTCGGGCTGCGCACGTTCAAGGTCGCCGCATCGATCTCCCGCGAACTCGATCGCGGATTTTCCTTCGTCAATTTTTCGCCGCGGCTGATGATGCGCGCCGATGAACTCGCCGCGACGGGGCTCACGGGCTATGGCAGCCGTGTTACGTACCGGCTGCTGGTCGCCGGCGACCAGCAGGCTGGCACACGCTTCGAAGCGTATGCGCACGCACGTGTCGACGGCGGGAAGCTGCGCGGCGTCGGTCTGGAATCGTTGCAGGAAGGCCAGCCGCAGGTGCGGCAGACGCTGGATCGAGCGCGCCACTTCCTGACGCTCGTCGCACTGCTTACCGCGCTGCTCGCGGCGGTCGCGATTGCAATGGCCGCGCAGCGCTACATGCGGCGCCACCTCGACGGCTGTGCGACGATGCGCTGCCTCGGCGTGCGCCGCC
>NZ_JAAGPE010000146.1:0-238 GCF_017104605.1 Burkholderia sp. Ac-20384
GAAAAAAAAAAAACCCCCCCCCCCCCCCCCCCCCCTCCCCCCCCTCCCCCCCCCCCCCCCCTCCTCGCCCATCACGATCCTCCCTCTCCCCCTCCTCCCGCACCTCTCCCCCCAGCTCCACTTCACCCCCTCCCCCGCCTCCCTCCACCCCCCTGTCACTCGCCAACTCTCGCCTACTCGCTCCACCCCCCGTACCTCCCCTGCTCACTTCCTCCACTCCCCTCTCCCCCTTCCCTAC